>JAHDCG010000084.1:0-9062 GCA_020629965.1 Saprospiraceae bacterium
GTAAAGTTTAAATTCGAGCATGAACGGACAGGGAATACTTATGGCAAAACGATATTCCTATCCGGTTGTGTACCCGAATGATTTGAAATGAAAATTAGATTTTAATAGCGTATTTCATAGTCAAGGGTGTCGTGAGCAGCTATAAATATAGTTTCGCTATATTCCCCTGCTAATTCACCGGAGTCATATACTTCCCAAAGAAGAAGTACATCTTTATTTGCACCTCTTGTTAATTCAAAATGATTCTTATTTACATCTGAGCCGATGCAACTTTCCCGAGGACTGCCTGTAATTGTCCATGCTTGATATGTGTAGTCAATTCTGTCAAACTCCCCCCCGGGTGCTTCGTTTACTACTCTTAGGTTTAACCAAGCAAACGGGTCGAGGACAAAATCCTGTTCGATGTTTAATCCGGAGTTTAATATTTTCTCTGCACCTGCGAAATATCTTTCAGCTACCGGAGTTAATACGTGATAGTTCGCCTCTTCGGGGTCATAGGTAATTTGATATCTTCCCTCGGAGTCAGTAAAAACAGAGTCGATTAAAAAGCAAGCAGAAGCAAAGCCGTCGCTGTTACATTTGTAAAGTTCCATACGAGCGTTGGCAATAGGTTTTTCAGTGCCGAATTCCGTTACCTGACCGAAAGTTCCCGGAACGGGCTGAGATTCCTCTTTACAGGAAAATAATATTGTAATGAATGCAAACAAAATGTATTTTTTCATCGGATGGTTTTTAATAGCGGATTTCGTAGTAGAGAGTGTCGTGAGCGGCAACTATTACCGAGTCTAAAACCTGATTAGTCGGTGTTCCTGCGTCGTATGTTTTCCATTGTATGGATTTAGTACGATTTCCTCTAATTCTATCAAAAAGAAATTCATCAACTTCCGCACCGTTAATTTCTCTCCAACCTCCTCCCGACGGATTGAATGTCAATCGTATTTTATCAAACTCTCCTGCCGGTGCTTCATTCACCACGCGCACACTCAACCAAGCAAACGGGTCGAGGACAAAATCCTGTTCGATGCTTAATCCGGAGTTTAATATTTTCTCTGCACCTGCGAAATATCTTTCAGCTACCGGAGTTAATACGTGATAGTTCGCCTCTTCGGGGTCATAGGTAATTTGATATCTTCCCTCGGAGTCGGTAAAGACAGAGTCGGTTAAAAAGCAAGCAGAAGCAAAGCCATCGCTGTTGCATTTATAAAGTTCCATGCGAGCGTTAGCAATAGGTTTTTCTGTACCAAACTCCGTTACCCGACCGAAAGCTCCCGGAGTGGGTTGGAATTCCTTTTTACAAGCGGAAAAAAGAAAGAGAAAAGTCAGCGTGAGGAAAAAGATATGTGGTATTTTCATTGTTGTAAATTTTATTTTCATCAATTTGATTAGCAAAACTTCTTAGAATACAAAGAGTAAAACGGAAAAGACGGGTGGTAAAAGAATTAAAACAAAGGTAGGCTGCATAAAATAAAATAAGCTAAAAAAGACTCGCAAATGTTGCGACCCCGAAAAAAACATATCGCAGTTTTTGCGACTTTTCCTATCTTTGTTTGAAAAAAAACAATCCGACATGGAAGAATACCGCATACAATCCGTCCTGATGCACCAAATCAGGAAAAAGCAACCCAAAAATACGGCACAGGTGATTGCCGATATATTGCACATCAGCAAATCATCCGCCTTTCGGCGGCTCAGCGGCGAGAAAATCGTTTCCGTAGATGAGGCTTACCTCTTGTGCAAGCACTTTGAGATTACTTTGGAAAATATTATAGCGGAGACGGACGGACAAGTCATTATCAGTATGGCGAGTGCGGGCAAAGAATTTCAAACGATGACCGCTTATCCGCAGTATCTGTTGAGTTTGTTGCGGTATATCACGGGGCTGCCCGAGGGCAAAATTATTTATCTGACCAATGAAATACCCGTTTGTTATTTTTTCACTTCACCGCTGTTGGCAGCTTTCAAGATGTACGTGTGGAGTCGAAATACCTTTCATCAACCGAACCTCGAAGATTTACCTTTTTCTTTCAACATCACTGCGCAACAAGAGGGCTTTACGGAAATATGCGAAGAAATGATAAATCTTTACGAGCGCATCGAGCGCACGGAAGTATGGACGGCGGGCGTGCTGCAGCGCAGCCTCTCGCAAATCAAATACTGTGAAAGTGCCGGACTCTTTGCCGAAAAAGATATGCCCGATAAATTGGTTGCAGAGTTAGAAATTATTATCGACAAGACACTTTCCTCGACCCCCGATTTCACGAAAAGAGCAAAGCCGCGACATTTGTATTTTCAACCTTATTTTGCCGCCGAAGACATTATTTTGATTAAAACGGGCGACTATCCGCTGCAAATCATTTCTACTTTTTTCAACCCCGATTATTTCATCAGCGGAGATAAACGTCTGATACCCAAAGCCGTGCAGCGTTTGGACTTTATGATACGCAACTCGGATGCCGTTAAAAATAAAAAGTCACGGATTGCCTTATCCCAAATCTTGCAAAAAGAAATTAACTTTCACCGCAGCAAAGTACATTCGATTGCCGAACAACAGGAAAGGACAGAAAAAGAGGAACAGCGAATGTGAGAGAAAAAGAAGAGAAGATACGGTGTAAAAAAGAAAACGCCGTATATGTCGTACGGCGTTTCAAATAATTTACAAATTGTAATCCTATCAATAAAAGTTAAAAAGCCTATCGTTTGTTCCCTCAAAGTTGATTTTTTTGCAAAAAAAAACGCCGCAGGGTTTGCGGCGCAGAAAATTAACAAATTATAATCCAAAAATGAGAACAAAATTTTACTCTCCTTCCCACTTTTACCGGCGAGACACACACTCTGCGCAGATAAGAAAGGTCGAAAAGTTTTAAGTCTTAATTTTTTCGGGTTAGGGCTTCGGTAATAAATAATCTATGTGGCTTGACAGAGAGAATTTTTCGTTTAAGGAATTTAAAAAATCGTTGCATAGCCGTAGCTACGGAACTATTTTTTAGGTTTCTTAAACGGAAAATAATCCTGTCAAATGCGTAGATTATTTGTTTCCGAAGCCCTTAAAAACGGGCAGCAAAGAGTTCTCTTTCTTCGCCGCCCGACAGTTTGGCTATCATGGTCTAATGTCGTAATCGTAATCCTTTTAACAAATTGTAATCTCTAAAAATGTAATCGGTTTATGAGCGGCATCTTTTTACACATTGCGCGATGCCGTTGCACAAAAAATAATCCAAATCTTTAGTCAAATCGCGCGCGGGTTCGCAGCTTAAATCGGTTTTCGGGAAACCCTCGGTTCGGGAAAAAATGTAAATGTAATCGGTTATCAAATTTTAAAAACATCCTTAGTAATCGGTCTAAAATATGACTCCGAACCCGCTACGCGAATTGATATATCTTAAAATCCGCAATGCCAAAGTGAACCGGTTTGCCCGAAAGCAAACCGGTTCCCGGGAATTGGGATAAATGGTCTTTTTTTGAAATTTTAGACGTTAGATTTTAGACTGCTGAAGTTAAGAGCGGAGCAGTCTAAAATCTAATATCTAACGTCTAACATCTCGCTTCAAAAAGTCTGACGCAGGCAGCGATTTTTTTCGTGAAATCGTCTCGCCGCCCGCATCAAACAAGGATTGCCTTGCTTTTCAAGACAAATGTTCATGGGATGATAAGGGAGTTTTACGGGTTAAGTTTTTCTATTTGACGACCGCCTTTCCGGTCGTTATCGTTTGTCCGTTACTCTCGATTCGGAAGAGCAACACGCCCGTCGGTAAGTCGCCGCGCAGGAGGTGTACCCGACTGCCCGCAAAGGCTTTTTGTCGCAGCAAGCGACCGCTTTCGTCGTATATTTTCAAGTCGAAATTTCTCAATTCCGTGCCCTGCATGTCAATCGTCAAGCCCGCCGTGAAAGGATTCGGGTATGCGTTGACGCTCACATTCGGTACGAAAGTTTCGATGGTGTTGTCGATTAAATCAATCGTCACAAAATCGCGCACATCCTCGCCGCCTACGTGATACACTACTCTTTCCGTATCGTACGGCTCTTCAAATTCTAAGTAGATTTTTGCTTGATTAGCAATTTCCGTTCCCGCCGGCAAGTCCGTTTTTTGATTGATTTTAAACTGCACAAAAGCACGCTCGGTCGGCAGCAGATACATATCGCTGAAAATGAATTTGACAATGCCGCCTTCGTAAATTTCCGTGGTATAAGCATGACTCGCCGCGCCCGCCGCGAAGGTCGCCGCGTCCAAAACTCCCGTCGGCAAAGTATCTCGAATGACCACGCGATTAACCACACCTTCGGTCGTATTTTCAAAACTGAAGTGATACTGAATTTGCGTGTTCGTCGCAATTAAAAGACTGTCGCCCGTTGCCGAGGGGTAGCCCGTCGGGTAAGCGGTCAGCGTTGCTTCGTTGCCGATTTGCTGTACGTCTGCGGAGACAAAAGCATCCGCCTCGTCTTCCGGAAAACTCGTGACCGTGCCGGTGCTGATTTCCTGCCCGTCTAAGGCACAACCCTCTACGGCGACGGTCGGGTAGCTGTTGCCCGGGTGTCCGGGCGATTGCTCCGCGATGATGCGGTAAGTCGCCCCGGTAATCGGCAAACTAACGGGCACAAGCTCATCGGGACCCAAATCAAACGGCTCCGCCATAATCATAATGTGGTCTTCGATGATGACAAACTCCTGCGGCCCGCTCATCGCTTGGTCACTGACATTTTTGATATTGAAAACAACCTCTCCTTCCGCCGTTTCACAGACACCGCTGACCTCGATGCTCGACATATCCCAATCGTCGGAGGGCGGCGAGCAAATCAAGTCGGGGTAAATGTGCGCAATCATCGTGTAAGTCGTCAAATCGACCGAGTTACAATCCGCCGCCACACTCAAGGAAAAACTGCCGCACTCCCCTACCGCCAAATCATTCGGCAGGTTAAAAGTCAACTGATTGCCGGTCTGCGCGGTGACGGGTAAAGTCGCATTGTTAAAGGTAAATTCTTCGTCCAAAAACAACTCGATGTAGGGGTCTTGCGCCGTAGCCGTGCCGTCGTTGCAGTACGAAACGGTGTAAGTAATATCGACGCAGTTTTGCGCAGCGGGCGCGGATACATCTACGTTAAGCAGCGGGCAGTCGAGCGACGGATGCAGCGCAAAATCAAATTGCGTGGTGTCGTAAAAACTCGTCAGTTGCACATCATTGTACAGTTCTACACAACTTTCCCAATAACTGTTTTTCGGCAAAATGCGCACGTCGTAGGTACCGGTATCCGCCAGGATGCTGTAATTTCCGGCGGCGTCCGTCGAGCCGTAAAAGGTGTTTTCAGCGCCTTCGGCAATAACAATCCATTCGTTGAGACCCGCTTCGTCGTCGTCTTCCGTACAGTTGGCATCGGCGTCGAAGAATACTTTTCCCTGCAAATAATTGGAAAAAATGTTGCCTTCGGAGTCGGTGCGAATGACGGTGACGTCGTGAAAAGCGAACAGCGGGTCGAGGGAGTTGTAGCCCGTCAAAATATAGCCGCCGGTCAGGGTTTTGCTCAGACCTTTGGCAAAGTCAACGTGCCCCGTGCGACCGATGCGGCGAAACCAAATTTCGTTGCCGTCCGTATCGTATTTTGTCAGCATCACGTCGATGTCGAAGGCGTCGATTTCCGTGATACCGACCACGACGAGGTCGCCGTTTGTGTCGGCGGTCACGCCGTAGGCTTCGTCGGTCTGCGTGTCGCCGAGGGTGCGCTGCCACAGTACGCTGCCGTCTGCGATATCGACTTTGAGTAAGAAAGCGTCGCTGCTGCTGCCGGGATCGACCTGCCAGCCGGTGAGGGCTAAGTTTCCGTCGCTCGTGAGGGCGAGGTCGTAGCCTAAGTTGTTTTGCGCGTAAGCGTATTTTTCGTTCCACAGCACCGTGCCGTCTGCGTCGAGGGCAGTTAAAGAACTTTCGTTGAGGTTGTCGGCGGTATTTTCTTCGTGACCGAAAACGAAGTAAGTATTGTCGGTCGCAAGAATGCTGCGGGCAATGTCTTCGCCCGCGCCGCCGAGGGCTTGCACCCATTCGGCGTTGCCGGTCGCGTCGGTTTTAAGGACTAAATAGTTTGCTCCTTCGCCGGCGACTTCGTTTTCGAGTTGCCCGACAAAGACGTAGCCGCCGTCGCTTGCTTCCGTGACATCGTGTACGACATCGAAACCCGCACCGCCGAATTGATTAGACCACAGCAGATTGCCGTAGGCGTCGATTTCTAAAAAATAAGCATCGGGCGCATCGCCGGGCAGGGTGCGGATGAAGCCGGCGATGATGAAATTTCCCGCGCTCGTTTCTTTGACTTTGTAAGCGTACTCTTGCCAAGCCTCGTCGTAAGTTTGTGACCAAATTTCTTCGCCGTCGGCATCCAAGCGGATAGCGTAAATGTCGATGTCATTGTCGTCGCCGAAAGATTCGCTCGCGCCGACTACCAAATAACCGCCGTCGGCAAGGCTGATAATCGACTCGCCGAAGTCATCGTAGTTGAGTTCTTCGGTCAGTCCGCCGAAATAAATTTCCCATCCTTGCGCAGCCGCATTACTCGTGCCGCAGACGACAAAAAGTGCCGTCAGCAGGAGTGCGAATAATTGTGCTTTGATGTGATAAAATTTCATGCGGATTGTATTTTCTGCGTTTGATGATACAAAGATGCGGGACAAAAGAGGGGTAAACAAAGACAGATTCGACGATTTGTTGAGCATAATTTTTTACATTTTTTAAATAAACCTGACCAAAATCTTTATTTTACTTAACTTTACAAAAATTAAAACAAAACAATCGCCTTATTTTGTTGAACAACTTCACCTTTTAATTCATGAAAAAAAGTCGCTTAGCACACATTTTTTCCGCCTTAGATAAAAAAGAGATACGCGATTTGAGAAAATGGCTGCTTTCGCCCGCGCACAATCAGCGGGAAGACACGGTGCTTTTGTTTGAATATTTGATAAAATACGACGAAAAGACAGCGGAAGAATATTTAGATAAAAGTAAGGCTTTTGCGGCGGTTTTTCCGGCAGAACGGGCTTATGACGATGCTAAAATGCGACAGGTCATGTATTTTTTGTTGAAAAGCACGGAAGAGTTTTTGGTTTATACGGAATTTCAAAAGGATAAAACGCAGCAGAAAATTTTATTCGCACGGGTATTGAGTGAGAAAAAACTGAAAAAGAATTTTCAAAAAAATGTGAACGATGCTTTGAAGGAATTGGAAAATTTGCCGTTGCGTGATAAGGAGTATTTTAAAAAAAAGTATGATTTGTTATACGAGGATTATCAGTATTCGAGCAAAGAGCGTCGGACGGTAAACTTTGATTTGCAAGAAATATCGAACAGTTCGGACACTTATTTTTTGAGTCTGAAACTCAGACAAGCCTGCATCATGGCTTCGCATCAAAAAGTTTATAAAAAGGAATATGATTTCGGCGTGTTAAGTTCTGTTTTGGCTTTTGTTGAAGATAAAAAGCTGTTTAAAATTCCGGCAATCGGCATTTATTATTACGGCTACAAGTTAATTGCGGAAGAAGGTAACGAAGAAAATTTTCGGAATTATAAAAACTTACTTTTTACACACGGCGACCTGTTTGCCAAAGAAGAAACGGGCGAAATGTATTTGATTGCAGTTAATTATCGCATCCGGAATTACAACGCCGGCGACGAAAAAATACTGCGTGAACTCTTCGACCTGTACCGACGGGGCTTTGACTCCGGAGTGCTGTTGCTCGAAAATCGCATTACGGTTTACACTTTTAATAACGTCGTGCTCATTGGAATGCGGCTGAAAGAGTATAGTTGGGCGGAAAATTTTATCGACTCTTATCAAAAGTATCTGGAACAGGAAAACCGAGAAAGTACCGTTTTTTACTGCCGAGCGCGCATCGCACACGATAAAGGCAACTACGAAACGGCGATGCAGCTTTTCACTAAAGTAGAGCATAACGACATCCTGATGACGCTGTCCGCAAAGACTTTTCTGCTCAAATTATACTACGAGCAAGAAGAAATCAAAGCCCTCGACTCCTTGCTCGACAGCATGCGCACCTACCTGCGGCGCAAAAAAATCGTCGGTTATCACAAAGAAAATTACAGAAACATCATTAAGTACACCAAAAAACTCGCGCACGTCAATCCGTACAGTAAAGCGGAAAAAAATAAACTGAAAAGCGAGATAGAGTCGGTCTCTCCGCTTACCGAAAAAGCCTGGATTACCGAACAGTTAAACAAGATTTAAACGTCGGTTTATTGAATTTAGGCAACATTTTGTTACCTTGCTGCATCTTCGCGTCATAAGGGCGGAGGAAACTTCACATTCCCGATTGTAAAAATAAAATTTTGCAATCATAATCAAAAAATCTTTCTTTGACAAATCCTGTGACAGTGAAAAAATTAAAAACCAAAATGCAGATAACCGCTTAGTTTTTAAATTTTTCCGGGTCACCGGCATAGGATTTTTAAAGAATTAAAAAAAATGTTTATGTTAGATTCATTATTAGACGGCATCAAAGGACAGGTTGTCGATACCCTTAAAGAAAAAACCGGTCTCGACGGCGGACAAGCGGAGCAGGCAGTGCCTTTGGCAAAAGACAGCATCACCGAAGGACTGACGAGCGCAATGGCGGGTGGCAATATCAGCGGCATCATGGGCATGTTCGGCGGCGGTGACGGCGGCGGCGGCGGACTCATGGAAAACATGGTCTATAAAGGCATTGCGGGCAATTTCATCAACAAACTGACCTCAAAACTCGGCATTCCGGAAAGCATGGCGAGCACGGTTTCGGGTTTTGCGCTGCCGATGATTATGGACAAAATCAAAGGCAAAGCAAGCGATGCCGACGGCAACGTCAGTCAGTCGGGCTTGATGGATACCCTCGGTCTCGACGCGGGTTCTCTGACCGACGGTCTGAAAGACAAAGCCGGCGATATGCTCAAAGATAAGCTGGGCGGTCTCGGCGGCGGCTTGGGCAAGATGTTCGGATAGTCCGAATGTTTCCCACAAATAAAAGCAAGGCATTTCGATTGATTTCGGAATGCCTTGTTTGGTTTTGGGCGGAGGGTTGTAGTTTTGCCGG
>JAHDCG010000084.1:9162-26152 GCA_020629965.1 Saprospiraceae bacterium
GTCTCCTCGAAATTTCCGTAGCCCTCGTCGGCGGTCTCTTAGCGGGCGGTATCAATACCCTGGCGGGCAGCGGCTCGGCGATTACTTTGCCGATACTGATGGAAGTCTTGGGGCTGTCGCCGCTGGCGGCAAATGCGACAAATCGCGTGGGCACGATGACGCAATCTTTGGCGGGCAGTTATGCTTTTTATCGGAAAGGAAAACTGAATGTCGGGCGCAGTAAGTTGTACCTTTTTTTCACGACGGTCGGCGCGATAATCGGTGTCATCGTTTCGATAAAAATCAGCAACGAGGCGTTTAAAGAAGTTTTTCGGTATTTGATGATATTGATGTTGGTCGTCATTTTGGTCAATCCGAAACGATGGCTGCGCGAGACGGACATCGACTTTGTCTTGAGCCGTTGGTGGAGTATTCCGCTGTCGCTGGCGATTGGTTTTTACGGCGGTTTCATTCAAATGGGCATGGGCGTTTTTTTCTTAGTCATCATGGTCTTGATAGCGCGGTACAGCCTCGTCGATGCGAACGCGGTCAAGCTGGCGGTGGTGGCGATTTATACGATTTTGGCGGTGGCGATTTATCATTTTCAGGGTTTGATTGACTGGAAATTCGGACTGCTGATGGCGGTCGGGCAGACTGTCGGGGCTTACTTTACCGCCAATTATGCGGCGCAAAGCGAACGGGCGAATGTGTGGGCGCATCGCATTTTGGTGGTGGTCGTAGTCGCAGCGATTGTGCAGTTATTTTTCGGGTAAACTTTTGAAAATTGCCGTACTTTTGTATTTTACCTCAATTCTAAATTTCTCATTCTATGTTTCCTGATTTTCCCGCAGCGGAAGAAGACATACAAGGCATTCGATTTGACGCGGCAGACGTCGATTTTGCGCTGCCCGCCGCCGAAAAAATACAACGGTGGATTGAGAAAATTATTGACCGCGAAAATTGCACTTTAGACAATCTGAATTACATTTTTTGTTCGGATGAATATTTGCATAAAATCAACGTCGAACACTTAAATCACGATACTTATACCGACATCATTACGTTTCCGTATCAAGCGCCGCCGGTCATCGAAAGCGATATTTTTATCAGCATCGACCGCGTGCGAGCCAACGCCGAGACCTTTGGGGTAACGTTTGAAAAAGAGCTGCTGCGGGTCATTATTCACGGCGTTTTGCACCTCTGCGGCTACGGCGATAAGACGACGGAAGAAGCCGCGACGATGCGCCGCAAGGAGGAAGAAGCGATGGAGATTTACGAAAATTTTTAACCGAAAAAATACACCCGACATGAACGTACAGAAGCCCGTTTACATTTACGCCTCGATGATGGCTGCGTTTTTTACCGTGGCACTTTTTACTTCTTATTCCGTGAAAACGGATAGCATACCGCCCGCCGTGCCGACGGTAAAAAAGGACGGGCTGGGGCAAGTCGTGCAGAGTCTGCCGCTGCATAAAGACTTCAACTTTGCGGGCGAAAAACTGCCG
The DNA here is from genome assembly GCA_020629965.1 of Saprospiraceae bacterium. Classification (GTDB taxonomy): domain Bacteria; phylum Bacteroidota; class Bacteroidia; order Chitinophagales; family Saprospiraceae; genus JAHDCG01. The sequence goes on from JAHDCG010000084.1 coordinate 10,647, forward strand.
ATGGACAACTTCGATGTGCGCGAGCGACTGGAGCGCGAACTGGAAGTCAACAGCTACTGGCACAGCAGTACCCTGCAAAATTTGCAGCTTTCGACCCGCTACTTTCCGACCTTCGAGCGCATCCTCGCCGAAGAGGGCATTCCCGATGATTTTAAATATTTGGCGGTAGCCGAAAGCAGCCTGCGCCACCCGACCTCACCCGCCGGCGCGAAAGGCATGTGGCAATTTATGAAAGGCACGGCGGCGGAATACGGCTTGGAAGTCAACTCGGAAGTGGATGAGCGGATGCACGTAGAAAAATCGACCCGGGCGGCTTGTCAATATCTGAAAAAACGCTACGCCTCCCTCGGCTCGTGGACGTTAGCGGCGGCGGCTTACAACGCGGGCGAACGCCGCATCAGCAGCGAGTCGGAAGACCAATTCGCGGATAATTATTACGACCTGAACCTGAACGCGGAAACGGCGCGTTACATCTTCCGCATCGTGGCAATTAAGGAAATTATGAGCAATCCGGAACGCTACGGCTTTTATCTCAAACCCGAGGCGTACTACAAACCTTTAGACGATTACGGCATCGTCAAGCCCGAGGAAAGCATCGCGAATTTAGGAGAATTTGCCAAAAAATTCGGCGTCAGTTACCGTATGCTGAAAGTGTATAATCCGTGGTTGACGAACGGCAGTTTGACTGTCAGCGGGAAGAAAGAATATGAGATTAAAATACCCAACGGTTAGGGTTGGGTGGCGGGTGGTAGTTGGTGGGTGGTAGGCGAAATTACACGATTGTGTGGTAATTTTCTGACGGCTTCGATATCCCCTCCAACCTTTACAACCCATAAAACCTTTTCAACCTTTTTTCAATAGTTCCAAACCGGTCGCACAAAAGTCACCTCTTGGATTTTGTCGTCGCCGATGCGGTAAATGGCGATGGTTTCCGAAGTATTGCCTTCGCCGTTTTTGCGTTTAAAAGTCAGTCGTTCGTAGTCGATAACGGTATTGCCCGCGCTGATGCGGTTGACGATTTGGCAATTTAACGTATCCAAACCGTCAAACCAATTCGCATAGTTTTCGCGCATTTTGTCGATGCCTTGATAGTTGAAATCACGCAAATTATTGTACACTTTCACCGAGTCGGAGAAGGGTTTCAGAAATTCGTCCAAATCCCTTTTATTGTAGGCTTCCAATTGCTCTTGCACCAATTTATCGGCGGCGGATTCGGGTCTGACGTGGTCGGCGGCAGCGTCTTCAATGGCTTGGATAATTTCCGGTTTCTCTTCGTCTTCACAAGCAACAAAGCAGCAGAGAAAAAGGAAAGGAACGATGTATTTTAATTTCATTTCGATTAATTTCTTTTGGATTTGTTTAGGCGTTTAGGCATTTAATCGTTTAGCCCGTACCCTCGATGCCTAAATTTATTTGCCTTTTAACGATAAAATTCAAAAGGATTTTTTTATCGCGTCTCGATTATCGTGCAATAAATCAAGCCCCAAATTATTCCTTTTAACGGAAAAAACCGCAAAATTTGCAAAAACTTGTTAAAATTACCGTCGGCGGACTTCCCCGTTCTCCTTTTCCGACCTTCCCTTCCTTTACTTTTTGTACCTTCGCGCTTCTTTTCGGGCGTACACAGTTTCGGGTTTCATTATGGAAGAATTAAAAGCAGAAATCAATACGGATAATCTCCCGCGTCACATCGCCGTCATCATGGACGGTAACGGTCGCTGGGCAAAACAACACGGCAAACCGAGGGTTTTCGGGCACCAAAGCGGCGTCAAAGCCGTGCGCGAAACCACCGAAGCCGCCGCCGAGTTGGGCATAGAATATTTGACGCTTTACGCTTTTTCTACCGAAAATTGGAACCGCCCGAAGTTTGAAGTCAATGCCCTGATGGCACTTTTGGTCGAAACGATTCGCAAAGAAGTCAAGACTTTAAATAAAAATAATATCCGCCTCGCCGCTATCGGTGACTTAGATAAACTGCCCGGCAAAAGCCAAAAGGCATTGCAAAAAGCCATCGAAGACACCGCCGGCAATGACCGTATGACGCTCGTTTTGGCACTCAATTACAGCGCAAAATGGGAAATTATGAACGCCGTAAAATCTTTGGCTAAAGAAGTGGAAGCCGGCAAACTTAACGCCGACGAACTCGACGAAACCGACTTCGCCGACGCCCTCGCCACCAAAGGCATGCCCGACCCGGAACTGCTCATTCGCACCTCCGGTGAGACGCGCATCAGCAATTTTTTGCTCTGGCAAATTGCCTACTCGGAGCTTTATTTTACGCCGACCTTTTGGCCGGACTTCCGCAAAGACGATTTGTACAAAGCGATTTTAGATTATCAAAATCGGGAACGACGGTTCGGGAAAATCAGTGAACAGCTTTCAAAAGGTTAGAATTGTTTGTGGGTTTGAATTGTTTGAGTCGTTTTTCCCCGCTCTTAAATCTTGTAAATACGCGGACACTATTTCTTTTGCAAAACATACGAATACAACGTTTTCAATCCTTTAACACACCTTACCTCGTACACATTTTTACAAAGAGAAAAAACGCCGCAGTCCTCTGTTTTTCGCGCGGTAAAATTTAATTTTCAGAATGAAAAGATTTATTCAATCCATAGTAATTTTGGTATGCTTGACGGGCTTTTTCACTCCTGCCCTGCAAGCGCAAACGACAGCCGACAGCATTCCGACGCTGGACTACGCCGAGCCGAAAGATTACGAAATCGGCGGACTGAAAGTGACCGGTGCCGTGTTTAGCGACGAAAATGCGCTGTTGTCGATTGCGGGTTTCAAAGTCGGTGACAAAATCAGAATACCGGGCGGTGACGTGCCGCGCGCCATTAAAAACTTATGGAAACTGCGCCTTTTTACCGACGTCCAAATTATCAAAGAAAAAACCATCGGCGATGTCGTTTTCTTGGAAGTTTACGTGCAGGAACGCCCACGCCTTTCGCGCCACTCTTTTAAAGGTGTGAAAAAAGGCGACCACGATGAGTTGAATGAAGAGGTGAATAAATACCTGTCGAAAAACGGTATCGTCACCGAAAATGTCAAGGTCAACGCCGCCAATGCCGTCGATGAATACTACATCGGTAAAGGATTTTTGGACTCCGAAACCACGGTCAACGAATACGAAGACGATGCAAAAGTCAATTCCGTGCGTTTAGAATTTGTCATCGACAAAGGCGAGCGCGTCAAAATTCAGGACATTACCTTCGAGGGCAACACCATCAGCGACCGCAAACTGCGCAAGCAATTTGAAAATACCAAGCGCAAACGCAAACTTTTCTCTTCTTCCAAATTTATCCGCGACGACTATCAGGCGGACAAAAAAGCCTTGATTGCCTACTATAACAATCTCGGTTTTCGCGATGCCCGTGTCCTCAGCGACGACATTACGCGCGACGAAGACGGCGATTTAATTATCGACATCAAACTCGAAGAGGGTAATCAATACTACTTCCGCGATATTGCTTTTAAAGGAAATTCCATTTACGACACAGAGCAGTTGGCGACCGTTTTGGGTATCAAAACCGGCGATGTGTACAATCAGGAACTGCTCGAAACCCGCCTCAGCTTCAGTCAGGACGGCCGCGACGTTTCTTCGCTTTACATGGACAACGGTTACTTGTTTTTCCGCGTCGATCCGGTCGAAACGGCCATTGAAAACGACAGCATCGACCTCGAAATCCGCATTTTTGAGGGTCCGCAGGCGACAATCGACAAAGTAATTATCGCGGGTAACGACCGCACACACGAGCACGTCATTCGTCGTGAATTGCGTACCCTGCCGGGCGAAAAATTCAGCCGCTCGGACATCATTCGCTCGCAGCGCGAAATTATCAATCTCGGCTATTTTAACCCCGAGGCACTGGGCATCAACACCCCCGTCAATCAGCAGCGCGGTACGGTCGATATCGAATACACCGTCGAAGAAAAACCCTCCGACCAGTTGGAACTTTCCGCCGGTTGGGGTGGTGCCGGTCGCGGCGTCATAGGTACGCTCGGGGTGTCTTTTAACAACTTTTCGGTGCGCAATATTTTCAAAAAAGAAACCTGGTCGCCGCTGCCGCAGGGTGACGGTCAGCGTTTGTCCGTTCGCGCGCAAACCAACGGGCGTTTTTTCCAGTCATACAACATGTCTTTCACCGAGCCGTGGTTGGGCGGCAAAAAGCCGAACTCTTTCAGCGTTTCGGGCTTCTATACCATTCTGACCAACGGAGTGCCGAAGGAAGATTTGTTTAATGAATTCGGGGCGTTTAAAGTCCTCGGTGCGAGTATCAGTCTGGGTACGCGCCTGAAATGGCCCGACGATAACTTCGTGAGCAGCACGGCACTCAATCTGCAAAACCTATCGCTCGACGAGGCCTACCCTTCTACCCTTTTCCGCACGGACGACGGCGAGCAGGTACAGGAAGGCAGTTTTAACAATTTCAGTATCACGCAGACTATCGCGCGCAGTACGGTTAATAATCCGTTGTTCCCGCAGGACGGTTCCAAGATTTCTTTGTCCGTGCAGTTGACGCCGCCGTATTCTTTGTTCAGCAACAGAAACTATGCAGATTTGCCGATTGACGAGCGTTTCCGCTTTTTGGAATACCACAAGTGGCGATTGAACGGTGAATGGTACGCCAAACTCGCCGGAAAACTGACGCTGAAAGTCGGCGCGAAAATCGGAATGATCGGCTTTTACAATACCGACATCGGCACCTCGCCCTTCGAGCGTTTTGAGTTGGGTGGTGACGGTTTGAATAACCAGACTTTGGGTCAGTTTGTCGGTACAGACATCATCTCGATGCGCGGTTACGAGCCGAACGAATTGGAAAACAACTTTATCAACGGACAAAAAACAGCGACGCCCGCCTTCAATAAATTTACGGTCGAGGTGCGCTATCCTTTATCCCTCAATCCGAACTCGACGATTTATGTCCTCGGTTTTGCGGAGGGCGGTAATGCTTACCGTAATCTCCGAGAGTACAATCCTTTCGACCTCAAACGCTCGGCGGGTATGGGTCTGCGGGTTTTCCTCCCGATGTTCGGGATGCTCGGCTTTGACTACGGTGTCGGCTTTGACAAAGACATCGACCCGAATGCTTCGGGCGGCTTCTTCTCTCAATACGGTAACTTTAATATCATTTTGGGTTTTGAACCCGAATAGAGTTGGTTGATAGTTGGTGGTTGAGGAATATTCTTGAAGGCAACTGTTTTTTCTTTGGATATAAAAAAGCACTGAACCTATGGGGTTCGGTGCTTTTTTTTTTGCCGTTTGTCGAGATAATTTGTGATTTTTTTGAGAAAAACTTAGTTTAGGATTAAAATCATATTATCACAAAATACTAAAAGTTATGAAACGGATTGCCTGCTTTTTATTCCTCGCCGCGCTTTTTTCTTATGCTTCTTGTCAAAAGCCGGTAGTGCTTAAAAACCAAACCTTCAGCGCGCAGGAGACGGCGGATTGGGAACTTTTTCTGCAAAGATTTGACGAGGCGATTTGTGAAATTGAAAACAAACGCAACCGTGCCGCCTGTTGGCAATCTTTTTTCGAGAGAATGCGGGAGCAGGCAAGAGAGGGCGACCTTTCGGTTAAAATTCCGGAAGAAAAGCATGCGTACATTCTCTCCGCACTAAGTCCGGAATTGCAGGATGATACTTGGGAAACTGTGGAAAGTTATCCGCAAACTCTTAACACTGTTACAGGAGACAGAACGCGCGATACCGTGTCGCACTTAGCTCTAAAACAAGAAAAATACTACCGCTTTTTGGTAAATGAGGTGAAGCCGCTGAGTCCGCGCACGGAGTTTTACGTCTCCGCTTGGCAGGAAGTAAACGATGTATAGCCCGCCGCCTTTGCCGATGTTATAATGAACTACCGGGATTATGACATCGAGGACGACCGCATTCGGTTGTTGTTGGCGGTGCATTATTTTACTAAGAATGATAGGGATTTGGCGGAGAAAAGGGAGAAATCGTACTGATTTTCTCCGGATTTAGATGTCAGGTTCGCCGAGCGCATTTTATCTAAATTCGTATCTTTGGGTTTATGCAACAAATTAAAGCAGCCGATTATCAAAAAGAAATCAAAGAAGCCATAGTGCATTTTTGGGCAACGCGAGACAAGCAAAATAATTTACGTAAGAAAAGAGACCAAGGGTTAAGAAGCGCGGTGACCGGCGGCAAACAGTTAGATGCGTTTATTACTTTAGCAGCAAAAATTGCTGCAAATATCGGTATTCCGAATAAACATATTTTCACAAAACGCAACGTGCTTCCCGGCTATTTCAGACCTACGAAAGATTGGGATTTGGTGATAACCGAAAAAAATAAAGAACTGATTGCTGTCTTAGAATTTAAATCTCAGGTAGGTTCGTTCGGTAACAATTTTAATAATCGCACGGAAGAGGCTTTAGGAAATGCGGTTGATTTGTGGACGGCGTATCGAGAAAAAAGTTTTCCGCAAATTTTTTCGCCGTGGGTCGGTTATTGCATCTTGGTGGAAAAGAATGACAAATCTACGAAACCTGTGCGCACACTCGAACCGCATTACAACGTGCGAAAAGAATTTAGAGATACAAGTTACCTCGACCGCTACCGCATCTTTTGTCAAAAACTGATGTTAGAAAAACATTACAGCGCAGCTTCCGTCATTTGGACAGATACCGAAGGCAAATTCGGATATGCCGATGCGATGCTGTCTTTTGAAGATTTCCTCGACTCTTACATCGGATTTCTCTACGGCAAAATCAATAAATTCTGAAATGACGCACGGAAAAAGAGCAAACGGAAAGGCGCACGGCGTAGTTAATACTAAAAAATCGGTTGTCAAAAAGATGCTCGATTTAGCAGGCTATTGTGCCGACAAAGATTTACGAGAAGTCAGGGTTTTAGAACCGGCGGCAGGAACGGGTGCTTTTGCTTTAGAGATTTTTGCACGTCTTTACGAGTCCGCGAAAAAATTTGAATTTAGTTTTGCCGAAGCGACTACGAATATTTTTTTGTGTGAAATAGACTTATTTATCGCCGAAATACTAAGACAAAATGTGACTCAATTTTTGCCCGATGAAATAATGCCGCAGATAATTATCGGCGATTTTTTACTGACGGACTTTGAGGAAAAATATGACTTGATTATCAGCAATCCGCCTTACGTCAGACACGAAAATATTCCGCAAAGGGCTAAAAAAACATACAAAAAGAACTTTGCGACCTTCACGCACCGCAGTGATTTGTACATCCCTTTCTATGAAAAAGGGCTTAATCTCTTAAATGAAAAAGGCTTACTTTCTTACGTTTGCTCTAATCGTTGGCTCAAGAACCAATACGGCAAAAAACTAAGACAACTTACAGCAACTCGGTACAAAATCGAATATATTGTCGATTTGGAAAATGCGGATATTTTTGAGGAGGAGGTGTTGGGCTATCCGGCTGTTACCGCGGTTTCCAAAAACACACCAAATAAAAAAGCGAATTATTACAAAATCGGGGATTTGTCCGGTTTTTTAAACTTTTCCCGTAAACAAACACCGCAAAGGATATTAGGTATTTCTTCGAATGATTGGTTCGGCTACCGTTTCACGGGCGCAGCTTTTGAGAAAAATCTAAAGTCAATCGAAGAGCAGAATTTCAAAATCGGTATCGGTGTCGCTACCGGTCGAGACGCATTATTTATCGGCAAAAAATTTTCGGGAATCATTGAAGAAGAACTGCTTTTACCTTTGCTGAAAGCAAAAGATGTCAGCGGTGTCGATATTGAATGGCAAGGAAATTACCTAATCAATCCGTATGCAGAGAACGGTAAACTGATTGATTTACAAAAATATCCGCTCGCAAAAAAATACTTCAATTCGCATCAAAAGGAGCTTTCCCAAAGGCATACCGCAAAAAAAAATCCGACAAAATGGTATAAAACGATAGACAGGGTTTGTCCTGCATTATTAAAAAAACCAAAAGTAATCTTGCCCGATATTTCCAAAAGCAGGTTCATCCATACGGATGCCGGCATCTATTATCCGCACCACAACTTATACTACATTACCGGCGGCAATTACGCAGAAATGTGTCTTTTGGCAGCCGTCCTGATGTCCGATTTTGTTTATCGACAACTGCTTGCAACCGGCAACAAAATGAACGGCGGTTATCCGCGTTGGCAATCACAAAATTTGAGAAAATTACAAATCCCGGTCTTATCGGCTTTTTCGGAAGAGCTAAAAAATGAGTTATTGACTGCCTATCGACAGAATAATTCTCTGCGTATCAATGAATTGATTAACGAGAATTCTTTAGTCGATTTACACCTAAAAGAAGAACAATTAGCCTTGTTTTAAATCAAAAAAGGCTCACACCCCGTTACGGATGCAAGCCTTTCTTCCTAAAAATTATCATCACTTCTACCCCTCCGCATAAGCCTCAATCGGCGGACAGGTACAAATCAAATTACGGTCGCCCGCAGCGTTATTGACCCGTCCCACGGTCGCCCAAAATTTATAGCCTTCGTACAAATACGGCAGCGGATAAGCCGCTTTTTGCCGTGAATAAGGCAAATTCCATTCATCCGCCGTCAGCAAACTTTGAACGTGCGGAGCATTGGCGAGGACGTTGTTTTTCTCGTCCGCTTCGCCCGCCGCGATTTCGTCGATTTCCTTTCTGATACTCAACATCGCGTCGCAAAAACGGTCTAATTCCGCTTTGTTTTCACTCTCCGTCGGCTCGATCATAATCGTACCCGCTACGGGGAAAGACAACGTCGGCGCGTGAAAACCGTAGTCGATTAAACGCTTTGCCACGTCTTCCGCACTCACCAGAGATTTGAACGGACGCAAGTCCAAAATCAATTCGTGTGCCGCCCGTCCGCGGTCGCCGGTGTAGAGAACATCGTAGGCTTCTTCCAAACGCGCCTTCATGTAGTTAGCGTTCAAAATGGCGTATTCCGTGGCTTCGCGCAGTCCGTTTTTGCCGAGCAAACGAATGTAACCGTAGCTGATGAGCAAAATACTCGCCGAACCGAAAGGCGCGGAACTGACCGCCGTGCTGCCCTGCGCGCCGCCCGTTTCCGCAAATTTATGTTTTGGTAAAAACGGCGCCAAACTTTCATTCACACAAATCGGACCCATACCCGGGCCGCCGCCGCCGTGCGGTATCGCAAACGTTTTGTGCAAATTCAGGTGACACACATCCGCCCCGATAATGCCCGGCGAGGTCAAACCTACCTGCGCGTTCATATTCGCGCCGTCCATGTAAACCTTACCGCCGTGGTCGTGAATCGTTTGGCAAATTTCTTTAATCGCTGACTCGAAAACCCCGTGCGTACTCGGATATGTCACCATCAGTGCCGCCAGATTTTCGGAATGCTCTTCCGCTTTTGCCTTCAAATCATCGAGGTCGATATTGCCGCGCTCGTCGCATTTCGTGACCACGACTTTCATACCCGCCATGACCGCACTCGCCGGATTGGTGCCGTGCGCACTCTCGGGAATGAGCGCAATATTGCGGTGCGAATCACCGTTCGCCTCGTGGTATTCGCGAATGGTCAGCAAGCCCGTAAACTCACCCTGCGCACCCGAATTGGGCTGCAAAGAACAAGCCGCAAAGCCGGTAATATCCGACAGATATTTTTCTAAATCGCTGATGATTTCCATGTAACCCTGCACTTGGTCTTCAGGCACAAAGGGGTGGATATTGCTGAACTCCGGCCAGGAAACGGGCATCAATTCCGTCGCCGCGTTGAGCTTCATCGTACAACTGCCGAGCGAAATCATGGAGTGCGTCAGACTCAAATCTTTGTTTTCCAAAGACTTGATGTAGCGCATCATCGAAGTTTCCGTACGGAAAGAATTGAAAATCGGGTGCGTTAAGTAGTCGCTTTCGCGCTGCATCGCCGGCATGATATTCATGCCCTCGACCTCCTCAAAATTACCGTCAAAATGCCCCGCCCGTGCTTCGTTGAAGATGCTGACAATGACGTCGATGTCTTCCATGAAAGTTGTCTCGTCAAGACTGATTTGCACGCCGTCTTTGGTCAGCCACAGATTGATTTCGTTGGCTTTTGCCAGATAGCAGATACGCTCTTTATTCGCGTCGCTCGTTTTGACCGAAACGGTATCGAAGAAGCTGTCACTAACCGCCTCGTAGCCCATTTCCGTCAGGTTTTTGTGTAAAATTTGTGCGTGTGCGTGAATGCGCTCCGCAATTTTACGAATGCCTTTCGGGCCGTGATAGACTGCGTACATGCCCGCCATAATCGCCAAAAGGGCCTGCGCCGTGCAGATATTCGAGGTCGCTTTATCGCGGCGAATGTGCTGCTCCCGCGTCTGCAAAGCCATTCGCAGCGCGCGGTTTTCGTGACTGTCGGTCGAGACGCCGATGATACGACCGGGAATAACGCGCTTGAATTCGTCTTTGCAGGCAAAGTAAGCCGCGTGCGGTCCGCCGAAACCCATAGGCACGCCGAAACGTTGGGTATTTCCGACTACACAGTCCGCGCCGAATTCACCCGGAGGGGTCAGCAGTGCCAAACTCAAAATATCCGCCGCTACGGTCACGAAGAGGTCGTTCGCTTTTGCCTTTTCGACAAAAGGACGCACATCTTCCACCGCGCCGTTTTTGCCCGGATATTGCAGCAGCACACCGAAGGTTTTATCCGTAAATTCATAAGTTTTATAGTCACCGACGATGACTTTAATATCCAACGGCTTAGCGCGCGTAATCAGGATGTCGATGGTCTGCAGGAAGACTTGGTCGGAGACAAAAAATTCATTCATCGCCTCGCCCTTGTTTCGCTTATTTTTTTGCGCAAAAAACATCGCCATCGCTTCGGCGGCGGCCGTGCCTTCGTCGAGCAAAGACGCATTGGCAATCGGCAGCGCGGTCAGGTCGCTGACCATCGTTTGAAAGTTCAAAAGTGCTTCCAAACGACCCTGCGCGATTTCCGCCTGATAGGGCGTGTACTGCGTGTACCAACCCGGATTATGAAAGATGTTGCGCAAAATAACAGACGGTGTCACCGTTCCGTAGTAGCCCATGCCGAGGTAAGATTTATACACTTTATTGAGTGAGGCAACTTCTTTCAGCTCACGCAAATATTCGTATTCGCTCTGCGCGTCGGGCACGTCTAAGTCGCGCTCCATACGGATGCCGGGCGGGACGGTTTCGTCAATCAGTTGCGCCAAAGTATCGACCCCGATGGTCTTCAGCATTTCTTCGGTTTCGACTTGATAAGGCCCGATGTGACGGTCAACGAAACGGTCAAAAACAGCGGTTTTGTTAGTCATTATTCTTGGTTATGCGGAGAGGAAAAACGCCGTGCGGAGTCTTTGCTTTCCGAAGAAAATTAGCGAAAAATGTAAAAGCAAAACCCCGGTTTCAAAGAAAGGTTTTGCGCGGTGTAAACGTGATGAAATTATGACGAAAAACGGCAGGTGTTCGGAGAAAAAAGGTGTTTTTTAAATTCGAGCGCAAAAGTAATTCATTGCCGGCGGGATTCGGTAAAGAGGAGGTAAAAAATTACGGTTGCAAATCTTCTTCATAGTCGTAATTGTCTGCCGGCTGCTCCTTGCCTTTGCCTTCGCTGAGATAAAAAGCAACGCCGATTTGGGGTATCAGAATGTCGGTCGGCGAGGTTTTCAGTTCAAAATTATCGAGCGGAACGCGGTTGTTCAAATCCTCGTCGCGCACGTAATAAGTTGCGTTATTGCCCCGTCGATACACACATTTCAGGTCTAAAAAAAGCAGGTCACCCCATAGGTTGACCATGACGCCCGCCGCACCGCCGTAAGCCAATGCCCACTCCGTGCGGTCGGTGCGCGAGTCGAGTTGCTCGTCGCTGTCGGCATCGGAAAAGACCGTGCGGGTGTAAAAAAAATTGGTGCCGAATTGACCTTCGAGGTAGGGCTTGAGCGGGAAATTGACTTGCGGCTGCGCCCGAATGACTCCGCTGAAAGTGAGGATATTATTCTTCGTTTCTTCTTCGGTCAGATACTCAAACCCATCGTCGCCGATTTCGGTAAAAAAGTCGTTTTCTTTGTCATATTGCTGCCAACCGACGTCGATGCCGATGCTGACGGGTTCGCGGACTTCAAACAGCAGATTGCCGGCAAAACCGTAACTCGTGCGGATTTGATTTTTCGCAAAATCTCCCGACGGCACACCGATTAAAAAATCGTAAGAGGCGATGACGCGGGTGCCGGTGCGCTCTTCTGCGGGTGTGTATTGCGCGAAAAGGACGGATTGGCAGAATAAAAACGGAAGCAAAAAACATAATTTTTTCATAAACGGGACTTTCCCCAAAAATAGATGTATTTTGAGAAAAGCGAAAGCGGGCAGTCGTCAATGTAAAGTTAAATAATCTTACTTTTGCGGTCAATTTCGATACTTAGTGCAACGATTTATTAAACTTTGATAGTTTTCTTTTCGAACCTGATTTTTATGATTCTTATGATTGGTTATGATTTGGATTTTACTTCGTAAAATCTTCGCAATTCGCAATCAACTTAACTGTCAGAAACTAACAAATCACCGCATTAGGTGTCTGACACTTCCGGCAATAGTAAAAAGCGATTTGCCGAATAAAACCGAACTTTGAGAAAAAAGTGTCTGACACCGGCACCAATCTAAGAACCGGTGTCAGACACCTACTCTTCTCTATATTGCGGTCAATATTGGCTTTTAGTTATATTTGCTTGGCTTGAGTGTCAGACACCTAAGCAGTTGCGGTCAATTTTCACAAAAATTTTACGCGTGTACAAACTACTGCTCAAGCCTTTACTTTTTCAAATGCAAGCCGAAAAAGCGCATTATTTCACCGTTTCGATGCTGAAATTCACCTTAGCCGTACCGCTCGTCGGTTGGCTGTTTCGCTCTTTTTACAAAACGGAAGACGAGCGTTTGGAGCGTGAATTATTCGGGCTGAAATTTAAAAACCCGGTCGGTCTCGCGGCGGGTTTCGATAAAGACGGTAAGGCATACCGAGCCATGTCGGCCTTGGGTTTCGGCTTTATCGAGGTCGGTACGGTGACACCCGTGGCGCAGGCGGGAAATCCTAAGCCGCGCCTGTTTCGCTTGCCGGCGGATGAGGGTTTGATTAACCGCATGGGTTTTAATAATGCGGGGATGGAGGCGATGACCGATCAACTGAAAGGCAAACGCCCGGCGGGTCTGATAGTCGGCGGCAACATCGGAAAAAATAAAGTCACGCCCAATGAAACGGCCGTCAACGACTACACGCAGTGCTTTGATGCCTTATATCCTTACGTCGATTATTTTGTGGTGAATGTCTCCTCACCGAATACACCGGGTTTGCGTGAATTACAGGAAAAAGAGCCTTTAACACGCTTGCTGACCGTACTACAAAATTTGAACAAAACTAAACCGAAAGCCAAGCCGATTTTGTTGAAAATCGCGCCCGATTTGACAAACGAACAACTGGATGATATTATCGAAATTGTCAGCGATACTAAAATCGACGGTGTAATTGCGACGAATACGACTATCAGCCGCGCGGTTTTAAAAACGCCGGCAGGGGAAATTAAACGTGTCGGGGCGGGCGGTCTCAGCGGTCAGCCGGTGAAGGCGCGGGCGACGGAGGTCATTAAATATTTACACGAAAAATCAAACGGAAAGATAGTGATTATCGGCGTCGGCGGCATTGCGAGCGCGGAAGATGCGATTGAAAAACTGAACGCGGGCGCGAGTTTGGTACAGGTGTATTCGGGATTGGTGTATGAGGGTCCGGGGCTGGTGAAGCGGATTTGTAAAGGGATTTTGAAAAAAGCGTGAAAACTTTTACGCTGATTTTTTATGATTTTTTATGATTTGCGCTGAATTAGGTACGAGGTACTTTTTAATCAAGAGTCGTATAAAAATCGGTTGATATCTTCAAAATGAAGAAAGAACCCCGTACCTGCGCATAGAGCTCAGGTACGGGGTTCTTTTTCAAATCGAGAGTCGTCTGTTAATTATTTTTGCGTTTTCAAATTAACGGAAGTACCTCGTACCTTTTCAAAAAACAGAAAACAAACCCCGTTTTTTCAGGTTTAAAACGACATGAAAAACACACAAACCCAATCCGCAGCGCAGCAAACCTACCTGCGCTACATCAACGAAATCTTACCGTCGGAAATCAAAAAACCCGTGCGATTAAATCATTGCTTCGCACGGATTATTTTGGATTGGCTCTTTCGGGATGTGTGGTACAAGCACATCAAAACGCGCCCTGCCTACGCCGCTTTAAACGAAAAACAACTTGTAAAAGCAGTAGAACGCATGGAGAAATGGCGGTCGGATAATGCCCTTTTAGTCGCAGACAATCAAGACAGCCTGCGCTACCGAGGAAAGTTAAAGTGAATTTTCAAGTTAGAGTAGCAGTCTAAAATCTAACGTCTAAAATCTAAAATCTCACACCTCAAATTATCGTCGAAACACTATCCTCCAAATCCTCACTGTGCAAATCCAAATCTTTCTCCGCTACAATCGACGCCAATAAATCGCCCATTTGTGAGCAGGTGTATTCGATTTTCGGCTGTAGGTCGGGTGTACCGATACCCTCTGTCAAAGTTTTTTCGACCGCCGCGCGAATAACTTTTGCCTCTTCGTGCATTTCCAAACTTTCTAACAGCATCGCGCCCGAAAGCACCGTCGCAATCGGATTGGCGGTATCCATGCCCGCCGCCTGCGGATAACTGCCGTGTATCGGCTCGAAAAGAGAAGTTTTCGCGCCCACCGACGCCGAAGGCAGCAGACCCATAGAACCCGCAATCACGCTCGCCTCATCCGAAATAATATCGCCGAACATGTTGGAAGTAACAATGACATCGAACTGCTTGGGGTATAAAATCATCTGCATCGCGGCGTTGTCCACAAACATAAAGTTGACCTCTACATCCGTGTAATCTTTCGCCATACGCTGAATGGTTTCGCGCCACAGACGGCTCGTTTCCATGACGTTAGCCTTGTCGATGAGCGTCAGTTTTTTGCGACGTTTTTGCGCGGCTTTGAAAGCCAAAGTCGCAATTCGTTCGATTTCGCCGACGCTGTAAGAGCAGGTATCGAAAGCTGATTTCCCGTCTTTGCTTCTGCCTTTTTCACCGAAGTAAATACCGCCCGTCAACTCGCGGTAAATCACAAAATCCACGCCGTCGATGCGGTCGGGGCGCAGCGGAGAGTGTTCCAACATAGATGGGTAAGCAGTCACGGGGCGAATATTTCCGTACAAACCGAGGGTTTTGCGGAGGGCTAAAAGGCCTTGCTCGGGGCGCACTTTGGCGTTCGGGTCGTTGTCGTATTTCGGGTCGCCGATGGCACCGAAGTAGATGGCATCCGCTTTTTCGCAGGCTTCTACGGTGGCCTCGGGCAGTGCTGTGCCGAATTTGTCGATGGCAGCGCCGCCCATGTCGGCGTGGCAGTAGTCGAAGTCGTGGTCAAATCGCTCGGCAACGGCGTCGAGTACTTTGAGACCTTGTTCGATGACTTCGGGTCCGATGCCGTCACCGGGGATTACACAGATATTTTTTTTCATGTTT
>JAHDCG010000085.1 GCA_020629965.1 Saprospiraceae bacterium
TATTTTAAATTACCAAACGAAAAATCGGCGAAAAGTACGGGGCACTTCAAAAAGTGCCTTGTACTTTATACTTTAAATTATCCGACTGAAAATCTCTGTTTTGCGAAAATGAGGAAAAAATCGGAAGCACGGAAATTATTGCCGGCTTTTGTGTTCAACTTAACGGATTGGGGGCGGTTGTTTTGATTGGAACACTGATTTAACGGATACGGACGGATTTGCACGGATTTTCTTTTGTCTTCAGCCCCCTAAACCCCGATGCCGGGGAACTTTCTTCGCGCTCGAGTTCACGATAATTTTTGATATTTGGTTTCCTTTTAGAAAAGGATTTAAGTTTAAAACAGGCTTTAATCTCAAAGATTTATACTCCCCCGCTCCGGACCTGTCCCGATTTTAGTCGCGGAGGTCGGGGAGTTTTCCGTTACGACTTTTGCTCCGGAACATTACATTATTTTCAAAACAACATCACACAAAAAATTTTCATGAAAATAAAAATAACCGCCTTCGGTATAGCCAAAGATATTTTACAAAACAGAGAAACGGAATTCGAGACCACGGAGAACGCAACGGTCGGAGAAATTAAAGCGCAACTGATAAAAAACTATCCCGATTTCGCAAAACTCAACTCCTTAGCCATCGCCGTCAACGAAGAATACGCCGATGACAGCGACCCGGTCAAAGCCTCGGACGAAATAGTCATTATCCCTCCCGTCAGCGGAGGTTAAAAAAGAAATTCAGCGAAAATCTTAGAAAATCTTAACCAATCAGCGTAAAAGACTATGCCCTTCACCCACCTCACACCCGATAACCGCCCTACTATGGTCGATGTCGGCGACAAAAAAATCACCGCCCGCACCGCGACCGCCCGCAGCATCATCTCCTTGCCGCCGGAAGTACTCAGGCATTTCACCGACGGCGATTTAAACACAAAAAAAGGCAGCGTTTTTCAGACGGCAATTTTGGCGGGTATTATGGGCGCAAAACAGACAGCAAGTCTCATTCCGCTGTGTCATCCCTTAGCTTTGGACAAAGTGAGCGTCGATATTACATTAAATGAAAATCAAGAAGTCGTCATCGAATGCACGGCAAAACTCAGCGGCAAAACGGGCGTGGAAATGGAAGCCTTGACGGGTGCAAGCGTGGCGGCACTGACCGTTTACGATATGTGCAAAGCCTTTTCACAAGACATCATCATCAAGGAGACGCGGCTGATTGAAAAAAAGGGCGGCAAAACGGATTTTACCCATAAACTCTAAGAAATTTTCCGCCTAAACAATTAAACGCCTAAACCCTTAAACAATCTTTATGAAGCACACGAAACATACAAAAATGACGCGTCCCGACTTCGGAGAATTCGGGCGCAGTGAGACCGCTTTAGTCGGCGCACCCTGCGGACTGATACAGAATTTTGCGCGGCGTATTTTAGAAAAATTCGGCGAGCAATATCACATTGCCTACGCGGACGCAGACCATGCGGCGTTCGATAATCCCGTGAAAACAAAATTCCTCGCAGCGGGCGCAAGCGCGGTTTACACCGACCGCAATGTGTACGAAAGCTACGATTTTGCGGATAAAGCGGACAAATTCGAGCGCAATCGTCGTTTTTCCGCCGCCGACTTGGTTTTAATAAACGGCAACCATTTTGCGGGGAAAAAGCAAATCGTGTTCATTCATCCGAAAAAAGCGGCGAGTTTGGAACGCAAGCGCGAAAAATTGACGGAGACGGAACTGATTGTTTTTACGGAAGCGGAAACGGAAATTCCTACGTGGCTGTCGGCAGATTTGGGAGACCGCAAAGTGCCGACTTTGCATTTTGACGAAGTCGAAAAAATCAACGCCTTCTTTGCAAAAAAATTAAAAAATACCGTTGCCCCTTTGCGCGGCCTCGTCCTCGCCGGCGGAAAATCGGTGCGCATGGGTACGGATAAAGGCGCGATAAACTACCACGGCAAACCGCAGCGCGAGTATGTCTACGAAATGCTCGGCCGACTCGGCGCGACGCCCTTTTTATCGGGCAGAAAAGCGCAGACGGAGGCGTGGCAAGCGGATTTTTCGGTACTGCCGGACACTTTTACCGGCTTAGGGCCTTTCGGGGCGATACTTTCGGCCTTCCGCGAAAATCCGAATACGGCTTGGTTATGCGTTGCCTGCGATTTACCTTTGTTGACGGAAAAGGCTTTGCAGCACTTAATCGACCGGCGCGACCCGAGCAAAATTGCGACCGCTTTTCACAATCCGGCAACCGATTTTCCCGAACCGCTGATTACAATTTGGGAACCGAAAAGCTACCCGATTTTATTGCATTTTTTGAGTTTGGGCTATTCTTGTCCGCGTAAAGTGTTGATAAATTCCGACGTTAAAATCGTGCAGCCTTTGAACAAAGAGGTTTTGAAAAACGTCAATACGGCGGCGGAACGGGATGAGGTCGAGAGAGACTTTAGACGTTAGATTTTAGATATTAGACTGCATTCTTGCTGAATATGAAAACGTTTAAAATTTAAAACACCGATTTAAAACACAAGATATAATTGCTTAGTGCAATGATTTATTAAACTTTGATAGTTTTCTTTTTGAACCTGATTTCTATGATTCTTATGATTGGTTATGATTTGGATTTTACTTCGTAAAATCTTCGCAATTCGCAATCAATTTAACTGTCAGAAACTAACAAATCACTGCATTAGGTATAGGACTCTTTTACATCGAAAAAAGGTGCGAGGTACTTATTTTTTGCAAAATCCGGGAGAGTACTGAAACATTCCGGATTATTCCTAAACAAAAGTACCCCGCACCTAAGCAAAATACCACAAAATTTAAAAACACATGGTAGCCTTTCCGCTAACTACCAACCATCAACCACCAACTCAAAATGAGCATTTTTACTGATACTGAGAAAGAATTGACCGACGCGGGTTTTCGCATCGACCGCAAGGATTTTGAACGTCCGTGGGGCGGTTTTTTGGTCATTGACGAAGACCAAGCGCCCGAGTTTGTGAAGAAATACTTTCCGGGTTTGGATGCGGATGAATTGATAACCGACCGCAAAGTCAGCCCGAAAATTTTATTGGTCGCGCCGAACAAACGCCTGTCGTGGCAATACCACCACCGTCGCTCGGAAGTGTGGCGCGCCGTGGAAAATGAAGTCGGCGTCGTGCGCAGCGATACCAATGAGCAGAAGGACTTGCAGACCATTCGCGAGGGCGATTTTATTACCTTAAAAAAAGGGGAAAGACACCGCTTGGTAGGCTTGACCGATTGGGGCAAAGTCGCCGAAATCTGGCAACATACCGACCCGGATAACCCTTCGGATGAAGACGACATCGTGCGTTTGCAGGATGATTTCGGGAGGGGATAGAAAAACAGGTTAAAGATAAAACAACAACGTCCGCAAAACCGACACAGCGAACCTGCCGGTCTTGCGGACGTTTTGGTTTGAGTTAACCTGCAATTAACAAAAAGCACCTACCTTTACCCGACTTTTTCAATCACCAACTGCTTTTCCCGCAGGCTGAAATACGCCGCAAGCAAAACGAATACAAAACCAATGGACGTTACTTTAGTCATCATGTGGATAGGTTTTATCCTTGCCGCCTATTCCGTCGTCGGCAACGATGTCATCCAAACTCTCGGTACTTTTTTATCCTCCAACGAACACCGTCCGTGGTATATTTTGTGGGCATTTGCCGGCTCGATTATGGTCGGTACGCTGGTATACGGCTGGGTACAATACGGCGGCGATGTCAGTTACGGCAGGCTCATCGGTGACCCGGAAGACGGCTTTAGTCTTAATAATCCGAAGTACGTCGAGCCGTTTAATATTCCCAATTTCGGTTGGGCGTATTTGCTGCCGCCTTTGGTGCTTTTGGTTTTGACGCGCACCGGTATTCCGGTCAGCACTTCCTTTCTCATTCTCACTTTCTTTCAGCCGAAAGGCTTGATTGATATGGTTTTCAAGTCCATGTCCGGCTACCTTGTAGCTTTTGTAACGGCGATTGTGCTGTATTTGATTATCGCCAAAACTCTGGAAAAACGCTGGATAAATTCGGAAATGGACCCCGCCGTCAGACGCCGCTGGACGATAGCGCAGTGGGCCTCGACGGGCTTCTTATGGACACAGTGGCTGGCGCAGGACTTTGCCAACATTTACGTTTATCTTGCACGCGATGTCGATGTGGTTACTTTAGTGGTTTCTCTCACTATTTTGCTGGCGATGTTGGCGTACATTTTCTACTCCAAAGGCGGTGCGATTCAGTCCATTGTCAGAGCCAAAACCAATACGACCGACATCCGCTCGGCAACTTTAATCGACTTAACTTTTGCTTTTCTACTGTATTTCTTCAAAGAATTAAACAACATTCCGATGAGCACCACCTGGGTATTTTTGGGACTGTTGGCGGGTCGTGAAATTGCGATACGCTACAATTTGGCAAAGAAAGTACCGACCGAAACTATGAAAGACCTCGGTCGCGATTTAGGAAAAGTCTTCTTCGGCTTAGCCATCAGTATCGTCCTCGTTTTCTTAATTAAACTGCTGAACGGAGAGCCGGTTTGGTAAAAAAGGAGAGAGGGAAAAAGGAGAGAGGAGAGAGGCGCAAGCACTACACGTCTCTCCCCTCGCTCCTCTCCCCTCTCCCCTAAAAATTACAAAATGTTCAAAAAACTCAAGTCCTTATTCATCGAGGAAATCGAAGATGACAAGCAAGGGAAAGCGGCAAATACGCGCCCTTCCTCACCTGCGCCCCCTCCGCGCCGGACTGCCGCGCCCGTGACCGGCGACACTTCGACACAGCCTGTAACTCCCGCCGAGTCCTCCCGCCCCGGTCAGGTTTCCGATAAATTTATGACCATTCTTTTCGGAGCTATGGACAAAAATAACCTCGACGGTTTCGATTATTTGGAGTTTAAAAATTCTCTCAATTCTCTGAAAAAAGTACAGCAAACCGACGAGGCGACCCGCTTCAAATCCGCCTACGCGATGGCGCAAACCATGGGCGTCACTAAGGAGAAACTGCTGCAAACGGCGGAGCATTACATGAACGTACTGCTGCAGGAGGAGCGCAAATTCGAGCAGGCACTCGACGCCAATATGCAAAAGCAAGTCGGCACGAAAGAGCAGCGTATCAAGGCTTTGGCGGAAGATATCAAGGCAAAACAAGCGCAAATTGAAAAACTGCGGGCGGTCATTGAAAAAAGCAAAGCGGAACATCAAAAACTTAAGTCCGGCATACAAGATGCGAAGACGAAAATCGAAAATACCAAAGCGGATTTTATCGCCTCTTACGAAGCCATTCGCGGGCAAATCAAGCGGGATGCGGATAGGATTCGGGAGTATTTGTAGGTTGAGATTTTAGATATTAGACTTTAGCCTGCCCCGTACTTTAGTCGGGGACGTTAGATTGCTCGCGTGACTTGTTCCGTGACCTTGTGGGGTTTGAATTTCTCGTTTTTTAAATTTCTTTAAAACTTGTTCCGAAAGTAAAAGATGCCTACTTTTGCGGCAAGAAATGCGACTGATACCGTCCGTTTCGGTCAACTTTAAAATCATAAAAAAAATTATATGGAAACCCAAAGCAATACATCGAAGGGTAAATATTGGACACTTTTTCTCATCTCTCTCGTAGTGATGATTGCCTTATTGATTTTCATTCCCGAGTGGTTTTGGGTGGCTTTGCCTTTCGTCCTGACATACCTCGTTTACGCCATGGATGTGGTGTAAATCTCCTTTTCTTTTAGGACCGGAAAGCGTCATTACTGCGGTAGTGACGCTTTTTGTGTTTTGCAGAGGAATTACGATATACGATTTACGATGTACGATTGCTTGGAGGCAGTGCGACGCTTCGAGTTTCGATAATTTCTATCAAAGCCTGTTGCCGTGTGTTTCTTTGAGAGTAAGCAGCAAATTGTATTTTTTTTTCTGAATTTTAAATTTTACCGCATTCCGTAGAGACGTTGCACTGCGACGTCTTGTCGTGAAAAAATAAATCTGCCCCGTTTTCCGAAATTGACTTGTCCTGATAAATTGAAATCGGTCTCCTAAAAGACGTGACAATATCACGTCTCTATAACGGCAGACCTCTGCTGATTATATCGACTTCAAAAAAATCCGCCCAAATCCGCTATATCCGCATTATCCGCGTTTCTACTCTCGCTAAACGGGCAGGAGACGCAACCACTCAAACGACTCAAACAAATTCAAGCATTTCCCTCATTTCTCCCCCCGTTTTACTATTTTTGCAGCCTTTTGAAAAAATACGGAACAAAATGTGTAGGTTAAGCATTGTTAATCAGGACGTTACTTCCGTTTTTTATTCATTGGTTTTTGGCTTCGCAAGGAAGTTTTTCGCAAAAACCCTAAATTTCATATAAAAATTTATGAGAACTAAGCTATCGCAATTCAAATTTGACCTACCGGACGAACTCATCGCACAATATCCCTCCGACCAACGCGACGAAAGCCGCCTGATGGTGGTACACCGCGACTCCGGTAAAATCGAACACAAAACGTTCAAAGATATTTTGGACTATTTTGACGAAGGAGATGCGATGATTTTTAATAATACCAAAGTTTTTCCTGCCCGTTTATACGGTAAAAAAGAAAAAACCGGGGCGCGCATCGAGGTATTTTTGTTACGTCAACTCAACGAAGAGTCCCGTCTGTGGGATGTTTTGGTAGATCCGGCGCGTAAAATTCGGGTGGGTAATAAACTGTATTTCAGCGATGAAGAAGGCAATGATTTACTCGTCGCCGAGGTCGTCGATAATACGACTTCGCGCGGTCGTACCATCCGTTTTCTTTTTGACGGCACGACGACGGAGTTTTTGGATATTCTCCAAATTTTGGGAAATACGCCGCTGCCCAAATACATCAACCGCCCCGCAGAACCTATCGACCGCGAGCGTTACCAGACCATCTTCGCCAAGGAAGTCGGTGCCGTAGCCGCTCCGACCGCCGGTTTGCACTTTAGCCGCGAACTGATGAAACGCTTCGAAATTAAGGGCGTGGACTTCGCCGAATTAACGCTGCACGTCGGTCTCGGTACTTTTCGCAGCATTGACGTCGAAGATTTGTCAAAGCACAAAATGGACGCGGAGTATTTCAAAGTACCGCCCGCAGCCGTCGATGTGGTCAACAAAGCGAAGCAAAACGACAAAAAAGTCGTTGCCGTCGGTACGACTTCCATGCGCTCCATCGAGACCGCCGTTTCTGCCGATAACCTGCTGAAACCCAACGAAGGTTGGACGAATCTCTTCATCTACCCGCCCTACGAGTTCAGCATTGCGGATGCGATGATTACCAATTTGCACCTGCCCAAATCCAGCCTTTTCATCATGATTTGTGCCTTCGGCGGCGAAGAATTGATGAAAGAAGCCTACGCGCAAGCCATCAAGGAAAAGTACCGCTTTTTCAGCTACGGCGATGCGATGTTGATTCTGTAAAAGTTATTTTGTGAATAACCGAAACGGCGAAAGTTCTCTGAATTTTCGCCGTTTTCTCGTTTGGTTGAGAGGTTGGGGAGTTGGGGAGTTGGGGAGTTGGGGAAAAATCAGCGTAAAATCTTAAAAAATCATAACAAATCAGTGTAAAAAATTCAGCGTAAAAAATTCTAAGCCGCATTGAATATCCTCTACAAATCCGCCGTTCAACTGTATCGCCTCGGCATTCGCGTCGCGGCTCTGCGCAGTCCGAAAGCTCGGGCGTGGCAAGACGGGCGCGTGGATTTATTCGAGAAAATCAAGACCTTTCGCGCGGCACATCCGGGTTATTTGGTCTGGTTTCACTGTGCCTCTTTAGGCGAGTTTGAGCAGGGTCGTCCCGTAATCGAAGGACTGCGTCGCGACCGTCCCGATGCGGTTATCGTCGTGACTTTCTACTCCCCTTCCGGTTACGAAATTCGTAAAAATTACGGGGCGGCGGACGGCGTTTTCTACCTGCCGCTCGATACCGAAAAAAACGCCGAGCAATTTCTTTCCGCTCTCCTTCCCGATTTGGTTGTTTTTGTGAAATATGAGTTTTGGTACTATCATTTAAAAGCCGTCAAAAATCGGCATATTCCGCTGCTGCTCATCTCCGCGCTTTTCCGTAAAAAGCAGTTATTTTTCAAAGCCTACGGCGGCGCGTACCGAAAAATGCTGCCCCTCTTCGACCGCATTTTTGTGCAAGACAAAACGAGTGCCGACTTGCTACAAAGCATTGATTATCAAAATTTTACCTTGGCGGGCGATACACGCACCGACCGCACGGCAGACATTGCGGCAAGTAACAAACGCATTGAAAAATCGGAAGTTTTTGCGGGTAAAAGTCCTGTATTGGTCTGCGGCAGCACATGGTCGCCCGACGAAGATTTACTGACGGCAGTGATGACCGACCCTGCCTTTGCAGATTGGAAATTCATCATTGCGCCGCACGAAATTCACGCCGCACATCTCAATCGTTTGGAAGCAAAAATCTCCTTACCTTGCGTGCGTTTTTCGGCGGCTGATACGAAATATTTACAAAAAGCCCGCGTCCTGATTATCGACAATATCGGCATGCTGTCCGCGCTGTATCGCTACGGTGCGGCGGCGTACATCGGCGGAGGTTTCGGGGTCGGTATTCACAATACTTTAGAGCCGGCGGCTTACGGTATTCCCGTTATTTTCGGAAAGAAATATAAAAAATTTGCGGAAGCAGTGAATTTGGTACAGACGGGCGGTGGCTTTACGGTGCAAAATGCAGAGGAGTTGCGCGCGGTATTTTTGAAATTAAACAATGCAGATTTCAGAGCGAAAGCGGGCGCAAAAGCAAGAGTTTATATTGATGAAAATCGAGGAGCGACGGCGGTTATTTTGAAATATATTGACAAGTTGAAAGAAAGCTGAATCGTCGGAATAACCGCTCTGCCCGGTTCGTAGAGACGTGGTACTGTCACGTCTTTTCGGAGATTTATTCAATTCAATACAAATTTCAAATTTTGCATCAAAATACATGCTCACAGTATTTTCTGATTATCAAAACCGCGCCTTTCCAAGCCTTCATTCCAAACAAAACTCATGAAAAATCCCTTCCGAAATTTGAAAGTTCTCATCATCGGCGACGTCATGCTCGACCGCTATGTAACGGGCACAATCGAACGGATTTCGCCGGAAGCACCCGTACCCGTCGTGCGCTACGAGAGCGAAACCCTGCGCCTCGGCGGGGCGGCAAATGTGGCATTAAACGTAGCGGTATTAGGGGCGAAACCGATTTTGTGTTCGGTCGTAGGGCGGGATAGCTTCGGCAAAAAATTTTGTGAGTCGATGGAAGTTGCAGGTTTGTCATCCGACGGCATTCACATTTCCAAAAAACGCCAAACCACGGTAAAAACCCGCATTCTTGCCGGGCAGCAACAGGTCATTCGCATCGACCGGGAAGACACTTTTGCTTTACGCAAAAAAGAAGAGCAGAAAATCTTGGAAAAGGTAAATTCTATTTTAGAAAAGGAAAAAATCGGCTTGGTTATTTTTCAGGATTACAACAAGGGTGTGCTGACGAAAAAGGTTATTAAAAACGTCATTCGGCAGGCGCAAAAACGAAATATTTTGACGGCTGCCGACCCGAAGAAAAAAAACTTTTGGACTTATAAAAAAATCAGCCTTTTTAAACCTAACTTGGCGGAAATTCGGGCAATGCTGCCCTTTGTGGTCGGTACCGACGCAAAATCTTTGCAAAAAGCGGGGCGGTTTATTCGGAAGAAACTCGGAAATATGCACACTTTTATCACGCTGTCGGAACACGGAATTTTTACCGACGACGGCAAAGAGCAAGAGATAATTCCGACCCGACCGCGCGCCGTGCGGGATGTTTGCGGAGCGGGCGATACGGTGATTAGCGTGGCGGCCTGCGCTTTGGCAATCGGAAAATCAGCGCAGGAAGCAGCAAGATTAGCTAACATTGCCGGCGGGCAGGTCTGCGAAAAAGCGGGCGTAGTACCGGTGGATTTTGCGCAACTGCAACGAGAGTATTCCGAAAATAAATAATTTTTCTCTCGGATTAAATTCCTGTTTACTTAGTGTAAAATTTACACTACCTTTGCACGTCGAAAAAATCGGCGACTTATGATGACAACAAAACGACAACTTTCTAAACACACAGCGGTATGATTTTTATAGCAGACAGCGGCTCGACGAAGGCGGATTGGACGCCCGTGGTCAACGGCAAAAAAGGAGAAAAGATAAGCACACGCGGCTTTAATCCCAATTACTGGAAATCGGACGAGATAGTCGCCGAACTGCAAAAGAAATTCATACACGAAGCCGACGTCGATAACACGAAAAAAGTCATTTTTTACGGCTCGGGCTGTTGGGATGCGAAACGCAAAAAAATCGTTTCGGATGCGTTGGAAAAAATTTTTCCGAACGCAAAAATCGAAGTGCAGCATGACCTCTTAGCCTCTGCCCGCGCGACCTGCGGTAAAGAACCCGGCATCGCCTGCATCCTCGGTACGGGTTCCAATTCGGTGCTGTTCGACGGCAAAGACGAAGTGGACAATGTGACAAATTTAGGCTACCTCATCGGCGACGAAGGCAGCGGCACGCACCTCGGGCGCAAAATTATTCAGGCGTATTTTTACCGCGAAATGCCCGCGGATTTACAACCGCACTTTGAGGAATTAGTCCCAGGCGGCAAAGCGGAAATTTTGGATAATTTGTACCAAAAAGAACATCCGAACCTTTATTTGTCTCGCTTCACCCGCTTTCTGAATCAGTACTACGAACACCCTTTTGTCAAAGAATTATCGAAAGATTGCTTCCGCGAATTTGTCAAAAGACACGTTTGTAAATACGAAGGTCATGAGACGCTGCCGATACATTTTGTGGGTTCTATCGCGCACTATTTTGAAGAGGCCCTGCGGGATGTTATTGTCGATGAGTTCGGACTGACGATGGGTAAAATCGTGAAAGCACCGATAAATAATTTGGTGGCGTACCACCTGCAAAATGGTTGATAGTTGGTGGTTGGTGGTTGATGGACGGTTTGGTGTTATTTTTACAAGCAAGCAGGTATAAATTGCGTTACGGCTTGTCGCTTTTGGGGTTAGAAAATCAGAATTGAAATTTAGGTCAGTAGCGAATGAGCAAAGATTTTATTTTGTTGAATTTTACAAAAATCGGAGCGGTGTCTCCCCTTTTCAACAACTCAACAACTCAACATTTCAACAAAGATAATGGACAAAGAAATCAAACGGATTGCGGTTTTTACATCGGGCGGGGATGCCCCGGGCATGAATGCGGCGGTGCGCGCGGTGGTGCGGACGGCTTCTTACCATGACCTGCACGTGTACGGCATTCGGCGCGGCTACGAGGGCATGATTGCCGGTGATATTCGTCGCTTGGAAAAGCGCGATGTCGGTAACATTTTGCAACGCGGCGGTACGGTATTGAAGACGGCACGCAGTCAGGAATTTCGCACGCCGGAAGGCAGAGCCTCGGCGCACGAGTCGCTGATGGCACACGACATCGACGCCTGCATCGCTATCGGCGGCGACGGGACGTTTACGGGTGCCAATATTTTTTCACAGGAATATAATATCCCGTTTATCGGCGTGCCGGGTACGATTGACAACGACATTTTCGGAACGGATTACACCATCGGTTTTGATACGGCGGTGAATACGGCAATGGAGGCAGTGGATAAAATTCGGGACACGGCGGAGTCGCACAACCGCTTGTTTTTTGTGGAAGTCATGGGTCGGCACGCGGGTTTTATCGCGCTCAACGTCGGCATCAGCGGCGGGGCGGAAATGGTGCTTTTGCCCGAAAAAGAAACCCCGATTGAAGAGGTAATCGCCCGCTTGAAAAAGTCGGCGAAGCGCAAGAAATTGTTCAGTTTGGTACTGATTGCCGAGGGCAATAAATCGGGTCGGGCGCGCGAAATTGCGGCGGAAGTGAAAGGGCAGTTGGATATGTTCGACATCCGCACGACAGTCGTGGGTCACTTGCAGCGCGGCGGTTCGCCTTCGGGCTTCGACCGGGTGCTGTCGAGTCGCTTAGGCTTTCACGCGGTCGAAGGTCTGCTCAACGGCAAGGAAAATGTAGCGGTCGGCATCGTGAATGATAAAATTAAATATACGCCTTTTGAAGATGCGATAAACAAGGATAAGAGTTTGAATCGGGATTTGTTGCGGATGGCGGAGATATTGGGGTTGTAAGGCTTTTTAGAACTTTCGTCAGTCGGCGGTGCTTGCATTTTTCTTCAATATTTTGAGTTTGTAATTTCGGATAGCTCACCAAATCTCCCTATTTTTACCACATTTGGTGAGCTATAAAAATTTACGAAATGATTAAATTAGTCGGCAGAACGAAAGAGCAGGCGATATTGGAAGAAGCTATGCAGTCGCCCGAACCCGAAATGGTCGCTTTATTCGGGCGTCGCCGGGTGGGTAAAACATTTTTGGTGCGTTCGTTTTTTGCGGATAAAATCGACCTCGAAATCACGGGGATTCAGAATTCGACTTCCAAACCGCAAATCGAAAATTTTCATTACAGCGTCAATGAATTATCGGCAAGCAAAAATCAATTACCGCTGCCGAAAAATTGGCTGGCGGCATTTCGACAGTTGATTACGGTACTCAACGGCTTACCGAAAATCAAGCGCAAGCGCGTTCTTTTCTTTGATGAATTGCCGTGGTTGGCTTCCAAAAAATCGGGTTTTCTCTCCGCTTTCGGTTTTTTTTGGAATAATTATGCTTCTAAACATGACATCCTTGTCATCATTTGCGGGTCGGCGGCATCGTGGATGATTCAAAAGATTGTACACAATAAAGGCGGACTGCACAATCGCATCACGCAGCGTATTCATCTCAAGCCGTTTAATCTTACCGAAACCGAGGCTTATTTTGCGGCAAAAAAAATTAACCTGACGCGTTATCAAATTGTCCAAATCTACATGATAACGGGCGGCATTCCTTATTATCTCAAAGAAATAAAACGCGGAAAAAGTTGGGTGCAAAACATTGACGATATGTGTTTTGCGGAGGGCGGATTGCTGCGCAAAGAGTTTTTGGATTTATATCCCGCGCTTTTTGAAAACGCGGAAAGACATATCGACATTATCCGCATACTCGGCAGCAAGCGAAAAGGGATGACACGAAAAGAAATTTTGCGGGCACTGAATTCTCCTTCTACCGGCGTGATTTCCAAACTGTTGAAAGAATTGATACACTCGGGTTTTGTCTCCGCCTACTACCCTTTCGGCAAGAAGAAAAAATCCATGCTGTATCGCCTGACGGATGAATATTCGCTGTTTTATCTGCAATTTATCGAAGGCAAACGTACTCCGGAGGGCGGGATGTGGCAGACTTTGAGTCAGACGCAATCTTATAAGTCTTGGTCGGGCTATGCTTTTGAAAATGTCTGCCTGAAACACAACTTACAAATCAAAGAAGCCCTGCGCATCGGCGGTATTTACTCGGAAACTTCCGCATTTTTCTTTGCCGGTAATGATACCTTGCCGGGCACGCAAATTGATATGTTGATTGACCGCAACGACAATGTCATCAACATTTGTGAGATTAAATTTTATAACGATAAGTTTATTTTGACGAAGGAATACGCCGAAAAACTGCGTTTGAAAAGAACGATTTTTACGGAGGCTACGCAGACAAAAAAGCAGATTTTCGTTACGCTCATCAGCACTTTCGGCATCATGCCGAATGCACACAGCAGCGATATCATAGACGTGAGTTTGGATTTGAATGCGTTATTTAACTAATTCATAGCTCACCGAATCTCTCTTTTTCTACCACATTTGGCGACTTATGCATGCTTTTAGTGCAACGATTTGTTAGTTTCTGACAGTTAAGTTGATTGCGAATTGCGAAGATTTTACGAAGTAAAATCCAAATCATAACCAATCATAAGAATCATAAAAATCAGGTTCAAAAAAAACTATCAAAGTTTAATAAATCGTTGCATTAGCCCATCGACTAAAGTCGATGCTACGGTGCGGCTACCGTCCACCGTTTCAAAACTAAAGTCGATGCTACAGTGCGCAAACCGTCCACCGTCCACCGTAAAAACCGTCAACCGCCCTCAACCTTCCGCACCAGTTTAATCTTCAACTCCACCCGCCGGTTCAGCGCAGAGGGGTCGTCGTTGCGCACCGCGCCTTCCGCGCCGAGGTAGATTCTATCGACTCTGATGCCGCGCGATTGCAGATAAACGGCTACCGACCGCGCCCGTTTTTCGGAGAGCATCATGTTGTACGCATCGCCGCCCGTAGCATCGGCAAAACCGACGATATCGACGGACTTGATAATGCTTTTCCCGTCAAAACATTGCTCCAAAAACTTGTCGATTTGCTCGCGGTGTTCGAGTTCTATACCGTACAAATCGACGCCGAAATACAGATTTTGCTTGAACTCCTGACTCTTCAGTTCCTCCTCGCGTTCTTCGTCGGAAAGGTCGAGGAGGCGTTGTTCGGGGCGCAATTTTATCAGCAGGCGGTAGTTGCTTTTGTTGTCGTGGCGCGGTATAGTCAGCTCGCTTTCGAAAGAATAAAAACCGTCTTGGCGAATGTTGAATTTCCAAAAATCTTCGGCGGGTACGCAGCGGAAAAAGTGACCGCGCTCGTCGGTGTGTATCGGCAGGCGGTCGTTGAAAAAGAGTTTGGTGACGACGGGCAGATTGTATAAACTGTCCAACACGATGCCCTCTACGAAAGTCATCGGGTAGCTTGTCAGTTGCTCGGGCAGCTCGAAATTGTAGATGTCCATGCCGCCGAAACCCGTTTCGCGGTTACTGGAAAAGTAGCCCGTTTTGCCGTCGGCGGTGAGGAAAAAACCGATTTCGCGGTAAGAGGAATTGACGGGCGTACCGAGATTAACGGGCTTAAACCAGCCGTCTTCGTAGTTTTGCCGCGCCATAAAAATGTCCTGTTCACCGAGTCCGGGGTGTCCGTTGCTGCTAAAGTACAGCACCTCGCCGTCGTTGGTGATAAAGGGTGCTTCTTCGTCGTATTTGGTGTTGATATTCGGCCCGAGATTTTCGGGTTTGCCCCAGCGGCCGTCGGGCAGTTGCCGGCTGAGCCAAATGTCGGTGCCGCCGTAGCCGCCTTCGCGGTTGCTCGCAAAATAAATCAGCGTGCCGTCGCAGCTAATCGAGGCCTGCGACTCCCACTGCCCGGAGTTGGCGTAGCCTTTGAGCGGTTCGCCTTTCATCAGGGTCAGATTGCGCAGTTCGGCCTGCCAGATGTCGCAGGTGCCCATGACTTGGCGGCGGTCGCAGGCGGTAAAGTAAATTTTGCGCCCGTCGCGCACGATGCTGCTCATGCCTTCGTTGCCCGCGCTGTTGACATTGTTGCTCACCGAACTGCCGCGCACGAATTTATCGCCCTTTTTCTCGGTCAAAAACAGATTTTCATCCGCATCTTCGTTTTCGCGCGTCGTATAGAACAAATATTGTTGGTCGTTGGTCAGGAAGGGAAAATACTCATCGGCGGCGGTATTGATGCCCGGACCGAGGTTGCTGATTTGTCGTACATTTTGGTAGCGCACCGAGTCCATCCCGATTTCGCAGGCGCGGATATTATCGGGCACTTCTTGGGCGTAGCCGGCTTCGATGCGTCTTTCGTCAAAACTGCGGTAGCCGAATTCTTCTTCGGGTGTGACCGCTATTTGTTTAAATTGCTTAAAATTTTGGTGCGCTTCTTTGTAATTTCCCGATTTAAACAAAGCGTCGCCGTAGTCGTAGTACATGGTGCGCGAGTAGTACGGGTCGATGCGCAACACCTCTCCGTAGGCGGCGGCGGCGCGCTTGTACTCGCCGAGCAGTTGGTGGCAGGCTCCTTTTCCGCGCAGCGCGGCTAAGTAATTCGGCTCGGCGGCTAAGGCTTTTTCGTAGATTTTCAGGGCTTTTCTAAACTCGCGTTGCAGCAATAATGCCTCGGCATCCTGCACGAGTTTTATCTGCTTTTGCGAAGGAATGAAAGTCGGCTGTGCCGCGAAAAACGACGGAAGGGTGAAGAAAAGAAGGAGTATCAGATGTTTCATGGATTGTAAAATCGGTGCGTTTGTAATTTGCCGCAAAGATGCGGACTTTTGCATTTTGAAACAGGAAAAGCACGCATTTATTGAATTTCCGGAAAGTTAAAATCGAGTGTTCAGCGACGTAAAATCAAGTTATGAAAGATACCTACAAAACTCTTGCCGCCCCCTCGGAAGGCGAGTTTAAAGACCGAGGCAGCAAATTTATCACTTACGCTTACCCGGTTTATACGGAGCAGGATTGGCAGGACGCGCTCGATGAGGTCAAAAAAATGCACAACAAAGCGCGGCATTTTTGCTACGCTTACCGCCTCGGTCTGTCAGGGGATAATTTTCGTGCCAACGATGACGGCGAACCCTCGGGCACGGCGGGCAAACCCATGCTCGGGCAAATCGACAGCTTTGAGTTGAGCAATGTATTTGCGGTCTGCGTCCGTTATTTCGGCGGCACTTTGCTGGGTACTTCGGGCTTGATAAATGCTTACCGCGCGGCGACCCGTATCGCTTTTGAAAATGCGGAAATCATCGAAAAAACCGTGGAAGATATTTACCGCCTGACTTTCGATTATGCGCTGATGAGCAACGTTATGAACAGCGTCAAAGGCGGAGATTTGGAAATGGTGAATAAGGATTTCGGTACGGTCGGGGTGGTCGATATTGCCGTGCGGCAAAGTGAAATTGAAGAGACTCTGCGCCGACTGCGGGCGGGTATCGCGGGTACTCGCATCGAAGAAACGCCGGACTTGGAGGAAATTGACGGGCTGAAAATGGAGTATTTGGAGACGCGGTAGAATGGGACTTTAGATGTTAGACGTTAGACTTTTTCCCTTTTAGCTTATCGACTAAAGTCGATGCTACGGTGCGCCATCCGTCACCCCCCCGATAGCTGTCGGGGCGTCTCACCGTCCACCGCCTTCAACAAAACCGTAATGTGCTTGTTTCAAGAGCATGGAAAATGAATTTAACCGAGCCGAGCGATTGACGGCGTTGCGCCCCGCTATTCCCGTGATTATCGAAGAGAATGCGGTGAGTCGCGCCGAGCGATTTCAGAATACGACCTTGCGGCAAATCTGCAAATTACAACACGATTTGTTGCGCGAAGTCTTCGTTTATTACATCGAAAAACGCAAAAACGTTTTCTATAAATTAGACGATGTCAAGCGCGCCGAATATATCAAACACAGCGTCGAAAAAGACCTGCGTTTTCGGGAATTATTGACGGGTATGATAGCGGGTCATTTTTCTTTGGAGGAATGGCAAACCTACCTTTCCGACGAAAACGAACACCGCAAACGCCTGACCAATTTGGTGGTGCAGCGACTGCAAAGCATGAATTTTAATTAAAATCACAAAAGCCCGAATCTCGCAAAAGATTCGGGCTTTTTTATGCAATTCAAGATAAGACAGAGACGCATAAGTCAGAGCAGAGTCTAAAATCTAACGTCTAATATCTAAAATCTCAATTAACTTCTCTTGTAAATCATCTTACCGTTTTTCATCCGGTCGTTCAAGTCGCTTTTCGCGTTGATGTACTTGTATTGACGGTTAAAAGTACCTTCGGGGCGTTCGCCCACGATGTAGTGCTTCACGTTTAAATCTTCAGGCGCATTCAATACGATACGGTCGGAAACGCGGGCGGTTTCTTTACCCATTTTTGTGCCGTTATCTTTCAAAGTAGAAATAACGTACAAATTGTTGTCGGTAGCGTAAACTTCTTCGATTTCGAGGTCTTTCATCGTACCGCGTACTTCAGCTTCCACGGCAATCGCCATTTCCTCCTTCTCACCGGCATCCGGCATATCGACATCGACTACGGGTACTTCGACTTCGACTTCTTCCATAACAACGACGACTTTTGGTACTTTGACCATTTCGGTGCGGGTAGTAACATCTACATCCGCCCAATCAACATCAAAGGCGGGAAGTGCGCCTTCTTCGGCATCGATATCTACATCGACGGAAGGCAATTCCCCTTCTTGGGTTTGATCAATGTCACAACTCATAAAGGCCGTGGTTCCGAGGAATAAAAGCAAAATTAACTTTTTCATGATTACTTATTTTGTTGGTTAGTTAAATGAAATTGTACTCTGTATTTGAGTACATGAATTTAAACGTCGGCAAAAAGTCTTTCAAACTTACTCTTTGCGTCGTTCAATAATAGAACGGACGAAGACGGCAGGTGTTCAGTTTTGTTATTTTACATGTCATTCCGCATAAATCGGGCGCATATAAAAAGTCCCGATTCAGCACTTTACGTACTCAATCGGGACTTTTTTAATTGTTTAGAAATTCACAAAATCTAATCCCACACTTCACCTAAACAAATAAACATCAATTACAAGGCATCGCGCTGATGCAAATGTTATCTACTAACCAGTTCGTCGTGCTGCCGGGGTCTGCGCCGGTGTATTTGAACGCCACGTAACCGACCTCGCTGCCGAAAGCGGTCAGGTCGATGTCACCGCTCGGGATATATTCGTTCCAGTCTTGCTCGTCACCGTTTGCGAGAGTCGCGCCGAGGTCTTGCCAAGTCGCACCGTCAATGTCGTCACCGTCGTAATCGGTCGAAATCAACACCTCCAAACCTTGGTGTGCGTAGAAAGCAAATGCTGTTTCAAAGCTGATAAAACGGTCGCTGCTCAAATCAATCGGCGGCGTAATCAACCAACCTTCGACCGGACCGCCGGCACTGAAAGCCGTAAACTCAGCCGCACTTACGCCGTCGAACTGACCGATACGCCACTGACGGTCGCCCGTCACGGCTACGTTGTCCCAGCCTTCGAGGTCGAGTACATCGTTATCGTTAAAGTCATCAAAATCTTCGGACAACTCGGTAATCGGGTCAACGTCTCCGCCGCCGCCGCCACCGCCGCCACCACCGCCGCCGCCGTCGGTGCAGGGTTCTGCGGAGATACAGATGTTATCTACCAGCCAGTTGGTCGTCGTACCCGGGTCGGTACCCGTGTATTTAAAAGCTACGTGACCGAGGTCGCCGAAAGTCGAAATATCGACATCGCCGCTGGATACATATTCGTTCCATTCCTGCACATCGCCGTCTGCCAAAATTGCTTCGTCGAGCGTTGTCCAGTCTGCATCGTTTGGATTACCGCCCGTAAAATTTGTCGAAATCAACACCTCCAAACCTTGGTGTGCATAAAAAGCAAACGCTGACTCGAAACTCAAATAACGCTCGCCGCTGAGGTCGATTTGCGGTGTGATTAACCACGCCTCTACGTCACCGCCGGCACCAAATGCCGTCAACTCCGCCGCGCTCACACCGTTAAACTGACCGATTTGCCACTGACGCGTACCGACTACGGCAAAATTCGACCAACCCGGCAAGCTGATGATATCATTGTCACCGCCGCTGTTGAAATCTTCAAAAAGTTCGGTCACCGGCTCGTCGATACCGCCGCCGCCGCCACCGCCTCCGCTGCCGTCACAGCGCGGGTCTTCCATGTTCACATCGCGCGGGCTGCGAATGAGCAACTGCTGCGTGATGTTGGTGCCGGACTCAAAAATGCTGTAAATACCTACGATAGAACCGTTGCCGTCGGGAATTTCTTCGCCCGCAAAATCGGCAAAACCGCTGGTACGCACCACGATGACATCGCCGTCGCAGTTTTTCACATCACGGTTTTCGGTGTTCAGGTTGACGCCGTCCGCGTAGGTGAGTTGGAAGGCGCCGTTGGCAAATTCTACGTCATTCAGTTGTATCAATTTAGACACATCGTCGCGGCTCAGGTCGTCGATAGTCGTCACCATAGGTGTCACCGCCGTGCCGCGCTCGCCCGTCAGGATATGCTCATCGGTGTTGACAATATCTTCCAATTCACCCGAGCTGTTCAAAAAGCCGCCGAGCTGTGTCACCCCGCGAAAATCACCCATAAAAAGACCGTCGAGTTTAATAAAAACCACGCGACCTTCCGAGTAAAACGGGTAGCTGTCGGTAAATGCCACGCGCACGGTGATACCCGCCGTCTCGTCTTCCATGACAAAACTCTTGTAAAAGTTACCGTTTTCATCGTCGGCCGTAATGACACCTTTTATATACATGCCGTTAAGGTTGTCGATTTCGGAGAGTGTTTCGACGCTGCCGAAATCGTGAAAGGCTTTCAAATCGGCGATAGAAACCACCTGCTCGTCCGGAATATTAACGGGCGTGCCGGTCGTCGGCGGTTCGTCAAATTCGGTCTTGGCACAGGAGGCGACAAAGAGAGAAAGGGTGAAAAGGAGAAGAGCCGGTAAGAGCAATTTTTTCATCAGAGGAAAAATTTTGGTTAATTTTGCGAAAATCATCCGAGACTTCCGCGTGCTTGTGAGAAGTTTTTACGGGATTTGTTCTCAGTCGAAAATGTGCCGCAAAGGTAAGTTTATTTAAGTGATTTGCGGGGAAGGTCGGATTAAATTCGGGTTAAATAATTTCTGTGTCTTTTTGACCGGGTACGGGGTACTTCTCCGAGAAAAGAAACCACAACCTTCGGATGTTCTTCCGTAATTTCAGCAAAATAATTACCTCGTACCTTCTCATTAAAACAGCAATACCTTATCACTTTTGATAGGTACGGGGTACTTCCCCGAGAACAGAAACCGCGACCTTCAAATGTTCTTACGTAATTTCAGAGAGATAAGTACCTCGTACCTTTTAACCTTAATCATAATTCCCTATGCTCAAAACAGTCTTCATCGGTGCCGGCAACGTCGCTTTTCATTTGGCGCAAGCCGTACACGCATTGCCGGACGCCGAGGTCATACAGGTCTTTAGCCGCCGCGCGGAAAAGGCCGCACGCTTGTCCGAGTTGCTGGCTTGTACTTACACGACCGACTTGAAAAACACAGCAACCGACGCCGATTTATATTTTTTAGCGGTCAGCGACGGGGCAATTTCTGCGGTGCTGCGGCAGTTACAAAAGTCGCCGAAACTGCGAAAAAAAATATTCGTACACACTTCGGGCGCGACACCTTCCGACGTTTTCCTGCCCGCCTTTCCGCGTCACGGTATTTTTTACCCGCTGCAAAGTTTCTCCCTCGACCGCAAACCCGATTTTTCCACCGTTCCCTTTTGCCTCGATGCGGCGCGGGATGTTGATTTTCAACTGCTTTTCGACTTGGCGGCACAACTTTCAAAAAAAGTCGAAAGGGTAACGGACGCCCGGCGGGCGACCTTGCACGTTGCCGCCGTTTTCGTCAATAATTTCACCAATTTTATGTACACTATCGGCGCGGCAATTTGCGGAAAAGAAAAAGTAAACTTCGACCTGTTGCAGCCGCTGATTTTGGAAACGGCGCGAAAAATACAGGATAATGCGCCGCGCGAGATGCAAACCGGACCGGCGGTACGCGGCGACGAGGCGACGATTACGCGGCATTTAAATATGTTGGAAGAGATGCCGGAGTTTGCGGAGATTTATAAAATGTTGACGGAAAAAATACGTCATTAAATTGCCGAATTATTTCGATATAAAAATTTTGAACAAACCCGCCCGTGCAAAAACACACCGATTTTCTTCGCAAAAAGCTGCAAGCAAGACAGCAAAAAGGCAGCCTGCGCAGTCTGCAAAGTCACCCCGACAAAATCGACTTTTGGTCGAATGATTACCTGGGTTTTGCCCGCTCCCCGGAGCTGCGTGCCCACATCGCAACGCTCGCCGCCGACAGCACACACGGTGCGACGGGCAGTCGCCTCATCAGCGGAAACGACGCGCTGCACGAGACTACCGAAAAAGAAATCGCGGATTTTCATCAAGCGGAAAGTGCCCTGCTTTTTAATTCGGGCTACGATGCGGGTCTCGGGCTGTTTTCCTGCATTGCCGCCGTCGGCGATACCATCTTTTATGACGAGACGGTACACGCCTGCATTCACGACGGTCTGCGGTTATCGCGGGCGCAGACGCTCCCCTTTCGC
The DNA here is from genome assembly GCA_020629965.1 of Saprospiraceae bacterium. Lineage (GTDB taxonomy): Bacteria > Bacteroidota > Bacteroidia > Chitinophagales > Saprospiraceae > JAHDCG01. The sequence goes on from JAHDCG010000085.1 coordinate 21,907, forward strand.
CACAATGATTTGCGGGATTTGGAAAACAAAATGCAAGCCGTCACGAGCGGCAATATTTTCGTTGCCGTCGAAAGCGTGTACAGCATGGACGGCGATGTCGTACCCCTGCCTGCCCTCACGGAATTGGCGGAAAAATACGGAGCGGCAATCCTCATCGACGAAGCGCACGCGACGGGTTGGCTCGGTGCGACGGGCGGCGGTTTGGTCGATGCGTTGGGTTTGCAAGGTCGCATTTTTGCCCGCATCCACACCTACGGCAAGGCGATGGGAGCGCACGGGGCGGCGGTCTTAGGCTCGACGGTACTGCGAGATTATTTGATGAATTACGCTCGTTCTTTTATCTTCACCACGGCGTTGCCGCCACAGAATTTACACGCGATACGGGCTGCCTATCATTGGCTCAAAAAGCACCCGGAACTGCGAAAGCAAGCTCGAAAGCACATCGAATTTTTCAGAAAAACGGCGACTCCGACCATACAAAAAAATCTGCTGCCGAGCGAGACGGTGATACAGGGCGTCGTCATTCCCGGCAACGAGCGGGCGAAGGCAGCGGCGGCGGTTTTGCAGACGGCGGGCTTTGCGGTCAAGGCCATTTTGTACCCGACCGTGCCCCGAGGGCAAGAGCGGATCCGCGTTTGTTTGCACGCCCATAATACCGAGAAAGAAATCCGGGATTTGCTCGCAACTTTGGATAAATTGCTGCGATGAAAAGCGGGTTCAGCGCGTGATGCCCGTAATCCCGGTCACCGTGTGCAGCGTACCAGTTTTGTCGAGATATTCGACCCGAATTTCGTATTCGCCGATAGCGGAAGAAGGATAAAAAGAAAGGGTTGCCCTGCCGTCCGCCGCACTTTTCAGACCGCTTTGCCGATAGATTATCGGTCGGTAAATCGGCATTTTTTCCGTCATTTCCGCCTTGATTACCGCAGACTCGACGGGTGCGGAAATGCCCCGCAGAGTCAGGCTGTTAAACGTGCGGCTGATGCTTTGCGGCACGGTATTCTTGCGGGTAGTGACGGAAATAACGCCCATGCCAAGCATGAATTTGGGGAAGGCGGCGGTTATCGTCTCACGGCTGTTGTAGATTTCGACGGTCTCGATTTGACTCAAAGGAATTTGTAAAATCTCGGCTTCGTTGCCCGACAAATAACCGTTCACGAAATAAACCGGTGCGTTGAGGTAGCGGCGGCGGTTGTCGTCGTTGCCGAGCCGCACGGTCTTCACGCCGTCTTTTTCGCTCACCGCCGCACTTAAAATGACACTCTCGATAAAGTCGGTTAAATCCGTCATGCCAATGTAATCCGCCGTTCGGTAGGTTTTGACGGGTGCGACTTTTTGCTTTTGTAAGGTTGCGGTATCGACGGCGGCAACGGGAAGGGGCAGCGGATACATTTCGCGCATTTTGCGCAGCTTTTGGATTTTTTCAAAATAAGCAAGCACAGTCGAGTCGGCGGGCGGCAGCGGCGGCAGAGTGTAAGTCGGCAAGTCCGGATAAATTTCCGCCTTTTCGACCTGCGGCAGAAAGGGTAAATAAGGATTTAGGTTATGGACTTGAATTTCTTTTCGTCCGGCAAAATCGGGTAGAGAAAAATCGGTTTTTCCGTCTTTGACGGCGATTTGCAGAAACTCTCCGGCGGCGGGCTGACTGATTAAAATGAAGTCGGAATTGAAGGGCGTTCCGTCTTCGGGATTAGTGAGTTGCAAGGCGAAAGTCGGTTCGGTTTCGGTCGGGAAAGTCGCGCCGTCGGTGTAGTCTCCGCTTTTTTCGCTGTGTGAAATATCGGTCGTTCGGGCAGCGGGAAACCAATTCAAATCCGTGACGGTGACTGCGTATTCCGTGACTTCGTTTATCTTAAAATCAAGCAAAAGATTAACTTCCTCACCACGCGGATAGACTTTTTTAACATTTTTAAAAATGCCGCTCTCCGGTTTTGTCTCTGTATTTCTATTTTCCGAAAAATCGTCTCCCGTAACTTCCGGAGCAAGTAAAGACGAATAAATCGGCACTCGATAATCGACATAGGCATTCGTTTTTCCGCTCAAATTGCGCAGTGTGTAAAAGCGAAAAAGATAATGCCCCGCCGCACTTTCCGCCGGAATAAAGTAACTGCCCGCCGCGCTTTTCTCTTCTCTCGATACCTTTTGCCGCGCAATGATTTTACCCGCTGCATCGAGCAAATCAAAGCGCACGATTTTACTTTGCGGAGCAGTATTGGCCGTAAACCATACGGTAAAATTCACCGTTTCGCCCGTCAGGTAAAAGGGTTTGTCGAAGGTCACGGTGAAGGGTTCGGACTGCGCGAAAGCGGTTGCGGAGCAAATTCCGAAAAGCAGGAGCAGCAGGATGTTTTTAAGGTTCATTGTTTTTTAGTTGAGAGTGAAGAGTGAAGAGCGGTGAGTTGAGACGAGTTGGCGCGAGGTTGCACCTCGTGTCTATCATCAGCCCGCCTCCGGCGGAGTCGCTGATTGCGAATTTTAGTTTTTACAAAAAGATTTAGTCATTTTCGTTAATCTTCCTCTCCCGCCGGAGGCGGAATAATGCGTAACACGAGGCACAGCCTCGCGCTAACCGGGCAACAGCAGACCGCATCCACCAACCACCTGCCTCCTTAAAACCAGTCCGGCTTATCTAAAGAAGCCCCCTCCAAGCGCGTACAATCACAGCAGGCCGGGTCGAAGTTTCCGATGACTATATTGGTCGTAGGGCAATAGGGCGCAAGAAAAAGACCCGCATTGATATAATCGGCGAGCGTCACCGAAGGTCTGACCACACTGACCTGCGCTACCTCAAAATATCCCAAAATATGCTTGTCGGGATTGCCTTTTTCGTAAATATTGCCGGGAATAACGGCGGGCGTCGGGTCGAAAATCGAACCCTGCGCGTTGCTGATTTTATTGACTTTTTCCCAGTAAGCATAGGTCTCGGCGGAGATGGAATGCAGGTATAGGTTGTAATAGTGCTTCCCCCAAAAACCGCCCTGCAAACCGGAAATTTTGGTCAGCGTAAACATTTTACTCGTCAGGCTGTCGCGTATCGTACCGCCGTCATTGTCGAATAAAGGCATACTGCGCAGCGGCACATCCCGCTCGAAATAGCAGGTAAACGCCGGGTCAAACGGCCCGCAGGTTATTTCCGGAAAACTGTACACATTATCGGAACCGACGCGAATAAATTGCGCCTCGTCGGTCTCACTAAAATCAGTCCGCGCAAACACATCGACCGCCCGCGAAACGATACTGATAAATCCTCGGGCCGGCGGCGGCGGGGCGGGCATGGTCTGCGGGTCGGTGACGTAAATTTCGCCGTTAGTCAAAGTAATTTCGGTCGTATAACTTTGCCCGCGCTCCAAAGGAAAGTCATCCGTCGGCTCAAAGCGATACACACCTTCCGCATCCGGCAGCATCTGCGCCTCGGCTCCGTCGCCGTTGCGCAGCAGCACGACGGCATCGGTAACGTTATCGCCCGGTCCGCCCGTCGGTTGGGTATAGCGGATGACGAGTTCGCTTTGCTGCTCTCCGATTTTCAGACCGCCGAAAATGACCAACAGCGACTCGCCGCCCTCGCCCGTAAAGTCGATGGGGTCGATGCAGCCGGTGAGGAAGGCTGTGGTAAAAAGCAGGGTAAAGATTTGTATTTTTTTTAGCAAGGTGATTGTTTTTTTGATTTATTTTTATGTGGCTCAGGCTCTGCGTCTTCAGCCCCCTAACCCCCGAATCGGGGGAACTTTCTCCGCGACTGAAGTCGGGACAGGTCCGGGCTTGAGTTAGCGGGTTAATCCGTTATTTTTGGGTTCTCTCATTTTGACTAAATACAGGACTTTTGATGTTGCCTTTTTGAAAACAAATTTTAATTCTGAAATCAGATGCTCCCCCACAATGGGGGTCGGGGGGT
>JAHDCG010000086.1:0-11444 GCA_020629965.1 Saprospiraceae bacterium
TTGAACGCGAATATCTCATTCGGAGAAATGTAAACTCCGCGTCTCTGCGCCTCTGCGTTCAGACATTCTCTGTGCCTTTAAAAAGTAGTATTCACCGACATCTTCACCCCGCTAAAGGCCGGCTCCAAACGGCAGATACCGCCCGTACAGACGATACCCTCTACCTGTTTAACGTAGCTGAGAGAAAAACGGCTCGTCTTATAAGTATAAAAAACGTCGAAACGCGGGTAATTCGTTTTCACTTTCTCGCCCGTTTCGGGGTCGGAAGGCGAGGCCTTGCCGGGTACGATGTTAAACATATTCGAGGCGGTAAATGTCCAGTGCGGTGCAATCGTAAACTCCGCCAAACCGTTAATCCAGTCGCCGTAATCGGTCTTTATACCTTTATCATCTTCGTTGACAGTCATATATTGAAACTCCACGCGAATGGCCTGCTTTTTCTTAAATTTCCACTGCACATCCACGTAAGGTACCCAAGTTTTGATGTCGGGCTGCTCGGGCTTGACGAAATAAACGGCTTGATTGTAAACCTGACGTTGCAAACCGCCGACAAACCGCCATTTGCGCTTAATTTTATACGTCAATTCCGTGAAAAGTTCGCGGTACAGAAGATTGCCGTCGAGGTCGTCGATGTAAGAGCCGTTGACCAAAAACTGCAATTTTTTAGAAAAGCGGTAACGCACGTCCGCTTGGAAGGCCTGCTCTCCCAAAAACTGCGTCGCTGCTGCGTAACGCGCCGTCAGGCGGTAAGTGTTCGGGCGTGCCATCGGCGGTATAAAGTTCATTAAACCGTTGTTGAGACGCAACTGCGGGTCGGTGCGAAAATCGAAATTCTCCGTCCGCTTCCCTTCCACTGTAATCCCGAAACCCTTCGCCGCGTAGCTCAAAGAAGAGTACAAAACCATGCCCCGCCCGTCGGTCAGCGCGCCGAAAGTCTTACCGACACCCGGAATGGTATGTTGCACATTCGGGTCGAAAAACGCCTCGCTCGACTTCAAAGCTGCCTCCGCGTACCAAGAAAAGTTGTTAAGCGTCATGGTGTTGTACAGCGAAAAAGCGTAGGTATTGTAGTTCAGTTCCGGACGCTCCTCGGGTATGTAGCCGGCGAGGGTAGTGGCGAGATTGCCTACCGTCTCGTCGCTTAAAGTACGCGCCACCACACCCGCACCCGGTGCGAAAGACAGCGTCGTATTTTTCAAAGAATCGACCTGAATAAAACCTTCAATCGACGCCCCGCGCGTAATCGCCTCGTAGGTGTCGAATTGTTGTTTTTGCCGTCCGGTGAAGGCTTTAACCTGCCAATCGGGCAAAATATCATACGTCAAACGCAGACCGTACAGGGCCTGGTCAATCAGCAGCGGACGCTGCTCGTAAGCCCGAAAAATGATACCCGAACCGATTTGGTCGTACAGATAGCCGGCGGAAATACCGAGTTTTTTCACCTTCTTTTTTGCGTACCAACGCCCGATGCCCTGCGCGGTGTAGGAGTCGGTGGGGTTCAGCAAATTCGAGTTGTTAAACATATCGAAACGCAGCCCGACGTCGAAGCCTTTGTAGCTGTAACTCAAATTCATCCACACATCCGCGCCGAAGAGTTCGTTGTCGTACTGCGGCGTATTGGTGGCACCGATGAGGCTGTCGCGTTGGAAAAAATTGCCGTTGGCTTCGAGGCTGCCGCGCAGGGTCGCCCCCTCTTGCGCCTGTAGATTGATGCCGAAAGCGAGGCAAATCAGACTGAGGTATAAATTTTTCATTAAAAGAGTGCTTTTGGGGAGGGAGGGGAGAGGGGCAAAAGGGGAGAGGAGAGAAGAGAGAGGGGAGAGGGGAGAGGGAGAGCAGCATCGGTTCACCGATTTCTCTCACCTTTCTCACCTCTCTCCTTTCTTACCTCTCTCTTCTCACCTTTCTCGCCTCTCTCCTCCTTCTCCTTTTTTCAAAATGTCAAAGATAAAAAAATCAAATGTTTTTCTCAATTCAGGCTTAACTTTCGGTTAATTTGAGGTTAAAAAATTTCCGAAACGAACTGCGGATTAAAAATACCGGTAATTTTGGCGTAACTAAAGCATAAACCGCTCGTCGTAACGATGAAAGGGACGCAATTTTCCGAGGAAAAACCCGGAACACCAAAAGAGATTGGTGCATTCGTCAACCGGCTAACACAAAGAGTGCGAAATGTCGCCTTTTTTGTGAAAAATTTGTCGGAAAATTGTCCGCAAAGTTCAAATCATGCGAAAGTGCACGGCATTTTCAAAAAAGTATAAACAAATAAAATTCATGAAAGCAGTTAAATTCTTCACGCTCGCCCTCGCTCTTCTTTTTTCCGTAAGCATCTTTGCGCAAGACGCTAAATCTTTACCTTCCGTCGAATTGAAAACCCTCGAAGGCGAAGCGGTCAACCTGCAGTCTTTAGGCGAAAAAGGTCATCCCGTGCTCATCAGTTTTTGGGCGACCTGGTGCTCTCCCTGCAAGAAAGAATTGGATGCCGTGGCGGATTACTACGAAGACTGGCAAGAGGAATTTAACCTCGAAATCGTTGCTATTACCATCGACGACCAACGCGCACTCGCAAAGGTAAAACCGATGGTCGAAACCAAAGGCTGGGAATACACCATCCTCAGCGACACCAACGGTGCGTGTCAGCAAGCGATGAATTTTCAATCCGTACCGCAAACCTTTTTGCTGAACAGCGAAGGTCAAATCGTATGGTCGCACACAGGCTACGTGCCGGGCGATGAGATTGAATTGGAAGAGAAAATTGCGGAGATTGCGGGTGAGTAAGGTCTGTAACTTACGAAAAAAAAAAGCGGTGTAACTTCCTCAGAAGTTACACCGCTTTTTTTTTTCGGCAAATATGATTATTTATCGAGCAATTTGCGCAGCAGCCGATTACTTTGCTTCAATGCCGACTGCAAACGGCTGATATTTTTGGAAATTTGCTCGCGCTCCGCTTCGCTGTTCACTTGAGAAACCTCCGCGAAATATTCCAAAAAATCCTGCACCGTTTCGCTCAAGTAAGACTGTGGGGCAAGGTCGTAGGGTTTGGGATAACCCGCCGGATTTTTGATTTCAAACGTGAGTTTGTTTTCCGTCGCATTTTCTGTGTAGGAAATCAGTCCTTGCCAGCCTGCGTGCCGCAGTTCGACGTGCGGTCGCTCGTTGCCCGCGATGTCGAAGATTTTAAAATCATCGAGACAAGTCAGACGGCTCGGATTGTATTCGTACACATCACCGAAAACGTAGCTGATAAACAATGTATCGTAGGCATAAGGCGTATCCTGCGCCGCGTCGAAATGTTGGCAGTAATTTTCGCCCGTTGCGTAGCAAATTTGCGAGAGGGATTTCGTTCCCGGGAAGTTACCGAGCACGGCAAGGCGGTGTTTTTCTAAGGCTTGTTGTAAGTTGAAATTTTTCATATAGGTTTGTTTTGTAGTTTTTTAAAGAAAGATTCTGACCACAAAGCATTGCTCGATTGACACTAAGATAACATTTTTTTCGTATATTTTAGTTCCCGATACGGATAAAAAATTTAATTTTTTTTCTCCTTCTTTTCCAAATCCGCCCGCCGCTTTTTTCCGCATTTTAAAATAAAAAAATTACCTTCGCAGCACCGGGGAAAGCGACGGAGAAACGGACGCGGAGATACCCGAAAATTTCAGCAAAAAATATTATGGATAAAAGAGTAAAAAACGCGGCGGAGGCCATCGAGGGCATTACGGATAACATGACGCTGATGCTCGGCGGCTTCGGGTTGTGCGGCATTCCCGAAAACTGCATCAGTGCCCTCGTTGCGGCGAATATCAAGGGGCTGACCTGCATTTCTAACAATGCCGGTGTCGATGATTTCGGTCTCGGGCTGCTGTTGCAAAAGCGACAGATTAAGAAAATGATTTCGTCTTACGTCGGCGAAAACGACGAGTTTGAGCGGCAGATGCTGAGCGGAGAGTTGGAAGTCGATTTGATACCGCAGGGCAGTCTTGCCGAGCGGTGCCGAGCGGCGGGCGCGGGTATTCCCGCTTTCTTTACGCCGGCGGGCTACGGCACCGAGGTCGCGGCGGGCAAGGAAGTCCGTTGGTTCAACGGCAAACCGCACATTTTAGAGCATGCTTTTCACGCCGATTTTGCCCTCGTTAAAGCTTGGAAAGGAGATAAAAACGGCAACCTGATTTACAAAGGCACCGCCCGCAATTTTAACCCCGCCATGGCAATGGCCGGAAAAATCACCATCGCCGAAGTCGAACACTTGGTAGAACCCGGCGAACTCGACCCGAATGAAATTCACACACCCGGCGTTTTTATACAGCGCATTTTCGAGGGGGTGAATTATGAAAAGCGCATCGAGCAGCGGACGGTGCGGGAAAGGTAGCAGCGCGTTTTAATTACCGACTTTTGTTTAAAAGTTTAGGCGTTTAATCGTTTAGCAGTTGCGGCGTTCTAAACCCTTAATCGCCTAAACTTAACTAAGTTTACCGCTTCACTCGTTTCACCGCTGCGCGTGCTCCGTCAGTCTGCAAAACCAAGAAATAAACGCCCGCCGGCAAATCCTTTACCGACATCGCGCCGAGATTATGCGTACCCGCCGGCAGCGTTCTCTGACCGAAAACCGACCTCGTAAATCTACCCGTCACATCCGTCAAATACGCCTCGACTTCCGCACTTTGTGTCAGCGTAAAAGACCCGCGCAGGACCTCGCCGACGGGATTGGGGGCGACCTGTAAAGCGGTCACTGTCGCCGGTAAAAACCGGACGGAAGAAACCGAATCGACGACCGTATTCACCACCGTATTCGTAATAATCGGCTCGTTGTAGTCAAAATAAATCGCCGCCGTATTTTCGATTTGCGTACCGAGTCCGAAGTCGGCATTCGCCTGTATCGTAAAATTCACAAAGCCTTTACTCGCCGCCTCATTGGTCATGCTGTCGGGCAAAAGAATGTCGTTGAAGCGAAAAACAAGCGTATCATTTCCTTTAAATTCCAAATCGTAAGCGTGTGAAGATGCACCCGGTCGAATGGTCGTCCCATCTAAATCTTCGTCCAAAACATCTTCAATGAGGACAGTATAAGCAGTGTCCGTTCCCGTATTTTGAAAGCGAATTTGGTAGCGCATCGTGCTGTCGTCCGGGAAAATATCCGAGCCGAAAGGATTGCTTCCCGTGCGGTTTTGTTTGTCGTTCGGGTCATAAGCACCGACGATTACATCCGTCTCCGTGATGCTGTTGTTTTCGGGAAATAAATCGGGAAAATCGCTGCCGACCGTCGCCGTGTGCGTCATAAAATCGGACAGTTCCGCCGCTTCCGACACCGTCATCGCGAAGCCGTAATAGCCGCATTCGCCCGCAACAAGTATGTCGGTTTCGAGGGTGGCGGTGTAAGTTTCGGCATCGTAAGTCGTGAATAAATCCAAAAAATTATCGTTCGGAGTAACTAACGGGTCGTGCTGAAAAATCAAAGTACCGTCGGTCGGCAGGCATCCGAAATTGCAAACAATCAGCGCGTAATCCTGCGTAAAACCCGGTCGCGCCGTGTCCGTAAAAATATCGACGCAGAGATTGACGACTTCCGCCTTTTTGACAAACCAATCATTTTCCGTTGAAGCATCGCCCGCCGCCGCCGTACCCGTCACGGTCAAAGTCTGCGTCGGACAGAGCAAATCGAATTGGTCTTCCTCCGTATAAGTCACCGTGTAACCTTCCGCCGGCTCGACGTAAAACTCGTAAAAACCCGCCGTGTCGGTATAAGTATAAATGTCATCGGGCAGCAAATGCACCAAAATCTGCGACACCCCCGGCGTGTTTTCATCCGCTGTACAGTCCGGCGACAGATACACGCGCCCGCCGATGAGGGCTTTGCAATCCTGCAACTCATCCAAATAAAAAGTCTGTTCCGTCATACAGTTTTCGGTAGTCAGCGTCACATTATAAAAGCCCTGCGCTAAGTCAGTAATCGTGTTACCCGTCGCGCCGTTACTCCACGTGAAGGTTTCGCCGTAGTCATTCGGCAGGCTGATACTGCCGTTACTTTCGTCGCAATCAGCGAAGGAAATTTCCGCCGCCGCAAAAATTTCGTCGCTGCCCACCGTTTCGAGGGTATCTACGGTTACGCAAAAATCCGCAAAATCGGTTACGTAAACGTAGTAAGTGCCGGCGTCCTCTATGCCGATTTCGAGCGTTTCGTTATAATCGACGTAGTTGCCATTTTCATTTTGCCAAATAAAATCATAGTCGCCGCCGCCGGGTACGGAAGCCGTAAATGTAACCGTGTCACCCGCGCAAACTACCGCAGTCGCAGCGGGCGAAAACTGTACGGGCAGCGGGGGCGGGGCGGTCAGGGTCGTGCTTGCCGTCAGAATGCAGCCGTCCGGGCGTGTCACAGCGAGGGTATAAGTGCCGCCGCCCTGCGTCGTAACGGTCGGCGCGGTCGGGTCGCCGGTCAGATTGCCGTCGGCGGTCGTCCACAGAAAATCGTACAATTCGGGTTCCGACAGATTGAGAACAGACAAAGTATAATCGGACGACGGGCAATCTAAATCGGCATCAGGTGTCAGAAAAATCTCTGCCTCGACGCAGGGAGCGCAGGCCGGATTATTTTCCGATAAAACCGAAACGGGCAGAGTCACCGTGTCTGCACAACCGAAGTTGTCTTCGGTCACGAAGTTGTAAGCCGTGTTTTCCAAAGGCATAAACTGCAAAGTATTTCCTTCGATTGCTGCGATATTGGCGCCCTCGTCGAGCCACTGTGACGTGTTAACAGTGACGGTAAATGAATCGGTTTCGGAGAAAGAAAGCCCGTCGATTGACATTTGCCAATCGAATAAATAGCCGTTGTCGCCGCTCCATAAATCCACAATTTGTAAAATCCACGTCCCGTTAATCGGGCAGCCGATTAAGCTGTCAAAAGACTCGAACGGACTGTAATCGTCGGCAGGCAGCACCGACAAATCGTTGGTGTTGACGGTTTCAAGCCAAGTGCCGTTCGGTGCATTTGTCGTCCAGCAGTATTGATAACCCGTGCCCGGAGCAGGCATGTCATCATTGTCGCCTTCTTCGGGTTCGCCGAGAAAAACCTCGCCGCCAAAGGCACCGGGATGGTCGTGTAAAATTACGCTGTTGCCGTCGGGGCAGGTCAGACTGATTTCCAAATCACGCAGCCAACTGTGTTCAACGGTTAGACAAATTTGCAGATTATCGGCGTGTTCTTGTGTCATAAAAAGCGGCGATACGTCCGCAAGTACCAAAGGACTGAGGACGGGGCTGCCCGTGCCGTCGGGAATAAATTGGGTTGCAAAATTGCCGGCGGCATTCGCAAAATGATAGGTAAACGGACTCGTCAAGACAGCTTCTGCGGTAATGATTTCTTCCGAAGGACAAATATCGGTCACGTCGGTCACTTCGATTTCGGTCGATACGCCGCCCGATATTCTGATTTTCGCCACAGTAATCAGGCTGTCGCACCCCATAACATCCGCAGCACGCAAATACAAAATTCGACCCCCGGCTTGCGTCGGTACGAGAAAAGCATTTTGTCCCGTAGTGGCGATTCCGTTGTCAAAAGTCCAGGTAAAGTCGGTCGTTTCCGTCGTTTGTGCGTAGGTCGTATTGTTTTCGGGAAAATCTGCGGCAGCCGTCAAAAACAGTGTATCGCCGAGGCACATATCATAGTAACCCTCGGCATCGGTCACCACGGAAGGCGCGGAAGGTACGACGGCTTGGCAGTTTTGCGCGGCTAAAGCATTGGTAAACAGAAAGAAAACGGCGAGAACAGGAAAAATTGATTTCATAAAGGGTGCTTTTGAGAAGAAGGGAAATGTAATGTCCGGAATTATTTCTACTTTTGAGATTTGGAAAGTCGGACGATATTTTTTCCGTAAAAGTAATTCAAAGTCAGAACGTAAATTTTGCCGAGTACGCTGCCGCAATCAAATTTGTCAAACAGTATCAAGAACTCGGGACAACAAGTCTAACATCTCACATCTAACGTCTAAAATCTCAACCAAATCATGCTCGATAAAACAGGAATCGCCAAACGCATCGCCCAAGAACTGCAAGACGGATGGTACGTCAATCTCGGCATCGGCATCCCGACGCTCATCGCCAACTACGTGCCCGAGGGCATCGAGGTCGAATTTCAGTCCGAAAACGGTATTTTGGGCATGGGACCTTTTCCCTACGACGGCGAAGAGGACGCGGATATGATAAACGCCGGCAAGCAAACCGTCACGCTGCAACCGGGCGCAACGCTCTTCGACAGTGCGACGAGTTTTGCGATGATACGCGGGCAGCACATCCAACTCACGGTACTCGGTGCCATGGAGGTTTCGGAAAACGGCGACATTGCAAATTGGAAAATTCCCGGCAAAATGGTCAAAGGCATGGGCGGTGCAATGGACTTGGTAGCCTCCGCCGAAAATATCATTGTCGCCATGATGCACACTAACAAACGCGGCAAATCGAAGCTGCTGAAAAACTGCACGCTGCCGCTGACGGGCGTGCGCTGTGTCAAACGCATTGTAACGAATATGGCGGTTTTGGACGTGACCCCGGAAGGCTTCAAACTCATCGAGCGCGCGCCGGGCGTATCGGTCGCAGACATTCAAAATGCGACGGAGGGGAAGTTGATTGTAGAAGGCGAGGTGCCCGAGATGGTGCTTTAAATTCGCGTCGTTTTGAAGTTGAAAAGCGCATCGGTCATCGTCAGGGATGCGGATGCGCTTTTTGATTATCAGTAAAAACCGGTTGAAATTATGAAAATTTTCTACTCTCTGCTGTTCCTTTTTTCCGTAAATTTTGCGCACGCACAAAGCAATTTTACCCTCCGAGGCACGGTCGTTAATGAGCAACAAAAAGCCGTTTTGTACGGAGAAGCCGTGCTTTTCGACACCGATACCGTTGCCGTGAAATACGCAATTATCGAGAACGGCGGTTTTGCTTTCGATCCGCTGCCGGGCGATAAATATTTGCTGCGCATCAGTTCTCTCGGCTTTGCAAAAGAAGAGCAAAAAATTGACTTAGACGGTGATAAAACGCTCGCTTTTACTCTTTCCGAAAGTACGAACGACCTGACCGAAGTTACCGTAACCGCCGAGCGCACCGCCGTCAGCAATGAGCAGGGCAACCTACGCGTCACCGTGGCGGGTACCGTTTTTGCGACTGCGCCGGGTACTGCGGAGATGCTGTCGATGCTGCCGAAAATCATGGTGAGCAACGACCGCGAGAGCATTTCGGTCATCGGGCAGGGTGCCCCTTTGCTGTACGTCGGCAATCAGCGCATTACCGTGCAGGAGTTGTACGCGATACCCGTTGCGGAGATAAAAGACATTCAAATTGTCGACAATCCCTCGGCAAAATACGAGGCCGACGGGCGCGCGGTGATTTTGGTGACGCTGCTGAAAAATACGGCGGACGGCTACAAAGTAAATCTGTCGAATAACGCGATTTTCAGAAGACGTTTTAACAATTATGCGGGGGTAAATGCTTCTTTTAAGCGCGGAAAATTAGAGGTGAAAGGCAATTTTAATTTTAATCGCCTGCACACTTGGGAGGGCAGTCGCACTGTTTTTGAGGTACAAGACGCAGGTTTTTCTTCGGACTACACCGCATTTTTTTACGCGCCGCGCCCGCAGTACATTTTCGGCGGCGGGGCTTATTATCAACTGAATAAAGACGATTATATTTCCGTGAATGCTAACGGGCGTTTGCAAAGTGACGCAGGACCCGTGCTGACCGAAACGCAGGTCAAATTTCAAAATACAAATGACCGCATCGATACTATCAATAATTTGGCGGGGGAGCGTTCTTTTTTAAGTTCTAATTTTAATTATTACAAAAAACTGCAAGCCGGCAGTTTGTTTTTCGGCTTTCAGTACACGGATTATGTGCGGGCAAATCGCAGCGATATTTCCAACAACGTCAACGAAACAGCTTTTTTATTTTCTCAAAAACGCGACCAAAGTTTTCACATTCGCTCGATTGGTGCGCGGCTGAATTACGAGCATAATTTGTCCGAAAACATGAAGTGGGAAATCGGCATAAACCTCTCCGACGCCAAAGCGGATGCCTTTGCGGAGTTTATTTTTGCCGATGCTGCGGACGAGCCGGAGGTGACGAAGTATGACTACTCGGAAGTGAATTACGCCGCTTTTACGCAAATTTCGGGGAAGGTGAAAAAAGTGACTTATTCCGCCGGTATTCGCGCCGAAGACAACAGGGTGCAGGGCGGTTTTCGCACAGCGGACACACTTTTGGTGGACAGAAAACGCTTGGTGTTTTTTCCGCAGGCGACGCTCACCGTGCCTTTAGACAGTACCAAAACGCTGACTTTTAACTACCTCAGCAACATCAGGCGACCGCACTATTTGAATGCCTCGACGATTACGACTTTCATCAATCCGTACTATGAATATTCTCGCAATATCAATTTGATTTCTTCGATTGCACACAGTATGTCCGCCGTTTTTCAGTGGAAAAAGCAGTCGCTGACGGCACTTTATCGGCGCACGCAAGACCCTTTTCAAAACAGTATTCGCTACGTCGAGGGCGAAAATCGAGTGGTCGCACGACCCGATAATTTTGCGCGGCGGACGGAGTTGAGTTTGCTCTATACCAATCCGCTGCGCCTGAAAAAATTGACTTCGACTAATACAATCGGAATTTTTTGGTCGCGCATTACCGACCCGCGTGCGGTGTTCATCAATACAGCACAGCCCTACCTTTACGTTTATTCCGACAATCAACTGAAGGTGACGGACAAACTCGGAATCGGTGCAAGTTTTTGGATGTTGAGTAGGCAGCGGCAGGGTACGGTCATTACCGAAACGATGACCCGCCTCGGTTTTAATGCTTCTTATCTTGCGGGAGAAAAGCTCAGAATTTCACTCAACATCGAGGATATATTTCGCGGCAGCGTTTGGGTCAACCGCACGGAAATCAATGATATTACCGACAAAACGATTTACTTCGGCGACACGCGCAGCATCGGATTTTCCTTACAATATTCATTTGGAAAAACACTAAAATCGGCATTCAAAAACGAGGCGGCGGATGAGAACTTGCGGCGGATTAATTAGAGGGGGAAAGAAAAAAGCGTATCGGAGATTTTGTATTTCCGATACGCTTTTGTGATTACTGTTTTTCTTCTTTTTTGTAAAATGAGGCGACGATACCTCTGAATTCTTTTTGCTGTTCTTCCGTCAAATCTATATCCGGCAGAAAGAACTGCTTAATTTTTTTCTCGGCGGTACGTGCGGTGTATTTGGTAACTGTTTTTTCTACAAATTCCACGGAGGACTTCGATTCTTTGAGAAGGTCTAATAAGATTTCTTCCGAAACAGGTAATTTTCCTTTGAAGTATTTTGCGAGGATATCTAAGTTTTTGAAGGCATCCTTCATTTTTTCACCTTTTTTTACTCCCCGTTCAATACCTTGCTTCAGTCCTTTCTCCAAACCTTTCT
>JAHDCG010000086.1:11544-14669 GCA_020629965.1 Saprospiraceae bacterium
AAACCTTTCTTCTCCGCCTGATACAACCAACTATCAGCAATAACCTCCGTTTGCTCATCTAAACTTTCAAGAAAATCGTCTCGTAACATCGTATTAAAATTTTTATTTTTATTGATATACTCAAACCACGCTTTGATGAAATTCGTGATTTCCGATTGATTCGGCAGCGTATGTGCAAATTTAAAGATTTTCGGGGACTCCTGCACGACAAAATTCAAATCGTCGCTGTGTTTCAGAAAAGAGAGACTGCCGTTGAGCAGCAGGGCTTTTTGACCGGAAAGCAGAATTTCGTCCGAAATCGTCGATAA
Source organism: Saprospiraceae bacterium (assembly GCA_020629965.1). Lineage (GTDB taxonomy): Bacteria > Bacteroidota > Bacteroidia > Chitinophagales > Saprospiraceae > JAHDCG01. The sequence continues at coordinate 11,853 of JAHDCG010000086.1, forward strand.
ATCAAGCAGGAGATAATTAAACGTCGGAATAGAAGTAGTCGGACACGGTTATTTAAGGGTTTTAGAACTATCTTTTTCCGCTATTTTCCTCTTAAAAATAGTTCCGTAGCTATGGCTATGCAACGATTTTTAAAAGAAAACTAACGAAAAAATCTTAGCCCTAAAACTCCATAAATAACCCTGACCGACTACTTAGCCGGAAAGTTCGGGCTTCGGTAGTTTAATTCTTTCGTGCAGCAATTCTTTGACCCACGGCTCGCTGCCGTGATACAAAACAATCGGAATGACGGGGTCGATCGGCTCCGAGTTTTTGCCTTTGTTTTGCTTACTGTTTTGCCGGTCATAGACCTCGACGAGATAGCGCAGCAGTTGAAACGGCAGCAATTTATCGACATAACTTTTGTGTTCCAAAATGAAACAAATCGTCATGGATTCGTTGGTGTCCGTGCGGCAGGTGAAGACAATATCGGAGAAAAATTCCTTGAGTTTGTTATCGACAAAGGAGTCTTTGCTGACTTCGATGGTCGATAAATCCCAACCTTCCCGAAATTTTTCGTCAACGTAATACAGCAGCAAGTCGCGGATTTGCTCGGGGCGGGAAAAGGTAAACTTAAACAGCTTATCGTGGCGGTTTTTCATGTTGTGTGTAGTTTTTTGTCGGGAACAGCCAAAATACACAGAAATTTTCCTTTTGTCGAATTCAAATTTTTCTCCTAAGTTGCATTCTTTTTGAACAGAAATTTTCCTCACCAAAACATTAAATGGAAAATAAAGATACACCGAGTGCCGAGGCCAAGAATAAAATCAAACAGGGCGGCGGAACCTTGATGTCCGGTCTCAAAGAATTTTTTGATGACTGGATAGACCTGCGCGACGACCTCGACCGTGAGGGCACTATCACCAATATCTACAATAACAAGCGAATGCGCGGCGCAAACGCTTGGTTGCTGATGTGTTCGATAATGGTGGCGTCTTTGGGTTTGAACCTCAATTCGCCCGCCGTCATTATCGGTGCGATGTTGATTTCGCCGCTGATGTCGCCGATTTTGGGCATCGGTTTGTCGGTCGGTATCAACGACCGCAACGGGCTTTTCGTGGCATTTAAGCATTTCGGAGTGTCGATAGCCATTGCTTTAGTCACGAGTTTTACCTACTTCGCACTGACTCCGATTGATGAATTTACCAACGAAATAGCTGCCCGGACCGAACCTACATTTTTAGACGTTTTGGTTGCCGTCTTCGGCGGTTTGGCGGGTATTATTTCCGCCACGCGCATGGACAAAAGCAACGCTATTCCGGGCGTGGCCATTGCCACCGCTTTGATGCCGCCGCTGTGTGTAACGGGCTACGGTCTGGCAAATGCGGAGTGGACCATCGCGTTTAATTCTTTCTACCTGTTTTTCATGAACTCCACGTTCATTGCGCTGACGACTTATTTTATCGTCGTTTTTTTGCGATTTCCCAAAAAGAAATACGAGACGAGAAAAGAACGGGTGCGCACGCGCCGCATCTTGGCGGCGGTGGCGATTGTGATATTGATACCGAGTATTTCGATTTTTTTGAATGTGCTGGAGCAGGTGCAAGACCGGCAGCGGATTACGCAGTTTGTCGAAAAAACTTTTCCCGACGGCATTTTACGCATTGAAAATCCGACGGGCAGCGATACCTTAAAAGTGCGCGTATTTTTACTCGAAGACGTATCGGAAGAGGAATTGGCGACCTACCAAAATGAATTTCAAGCCCTCAATTGCAAAGCAGTATTGTCGATTACCGATGCTCAAAGAACGGGAATTACCAAAGCCGAATTTGAAAAAACGACCACGACTTTACAAAACGAATATCTGAACCGCGTAGAAGCGGAAAAGATGACGATTACCACCCAAAAAGACCGCGAAATATCTCGTCTGGCACAGCAACTCGACAGCCTGCGTGCAGACACGGTTATCTTTCGGGCGGCGGCGAAAGAATTGCGGGTTTTATTCCCGGAACTGGAAGAAATCCGCTATGCCAAAATGCAAACCGCCGGGCAAACCTACGTGATGCCGACTTTTTTATTGAAATGGAGCGACCGCAAAAAACAAAAAGACCGTCAAAATGACGAACGCCGCATCGAAGATTTTTTGCGCATAAGGGAGGGCTTGGATACTTTGCAAATCGTGCGGTTTTAGACGGTTAGATACAAATCACCCCCGCCGCTAATTTGTAGTAATTTCCCTCGAAAGGCACACCCAACGACACCGTAATAAAAAAATCATTCGCCTCGCGTACGAAAGTCGCATCTTCCCAATAACGGTCGAAAAAATTCACGTCCGTCACCGGTAAATCGTAGCGACAGCCCGCATAATCAAAGCCGACCCGCAGCCGAAAACGCCGCGCTTTACTTTCGTAAATGTGCGTTCTTTCTCCCTTCACCAAAGCCAACGAGCGACCGACGCCGCACATTTCCCGCTCCGTCAACCGATTACCCGCCGTACCGAACAGCGGGCAAATCTGCTGCTCGACAAGGTATTTAAAATTCCGAACTTTCAGGTTGATGCGGTGGACTTTGCACATTGTATTCGGATTAAAAAAATGATTTTCGGACTGATAACCGGCGGGACAGGGGCGACAGTCGTGCAGTTCAAAAACATCCAAAATCCGCATATCCTCTACCGCCGCCGCAGGCACCTGACCGTGTACGGTGCGGGTCACGGGGCGCAACCATTTGGCACTGCCGTCGGGGTGTTTAACGATGTCGTATTTGCCGTTTCGGTCGCGGGTCAGTTCGACGCCCGCGACGCAGCGTTCTCCGTACTTTTTAGAATTGGCGAGACACAG
>JAHDCG010000086.1:14769-25316 GCA_020629965.1 Saprospiraceae bacterium
TTGCAAAACGAATGCAACCACCAACCACCAACTACCAACCATCAACTAAGATGAATAATCTCCACCTCATTACTCGCCGTCTGCAGGTACTCCGCGAGCAGGCGGCGGTGACATTTTTCGGCGGTGTGTTCGCTGCACAGCAGGCAATTTTTGTGCAGCTTTTCGATGTCCGTTTTAGACTTCACTTTACGCATATCGAGCAGGTTGAGGTATTCAATTTCGTACTCCTCCCAAGTCATTTCGCCTTTGCGGTAGCGCGACAACAACTCCTTCGTCGGCGCAAAATCGAGGACGTGTTCGTAGTCCATACCGCCCACTTTTTCGGCAAAAAAACGGAGGTCGCGCCCTTTCGCAAAGCCCGCTAACTGCGAGCCGTTGTTCACCCGCGTATCGACAATTTTTTCGACCGCGCCGCCCGCCAAAAGGTCGAAAAAAGTTTCCGCACTCTTTTTTGTAAAACCGATAGTGTATAGTTGAACCATGAGGAAGTTGTTGAAATGTTGAATCGTTGAGTTGTTGAATCGTTGAATTGAACCGCACACCCTGCCGTTCTTGCTGCTGACAGGTGAAGTCGTGCGTCCGTCCGCCGTCCTACCGTCCACCGTCTTTGCTTTTCCACCCCACCTCTTGATTATGCAGTCGATAAGCGGCGGCGCGTTGCATTTTTTCGTCCACATTCGGTTCGAAAAGCGAAGGCTGCGGTATTTTTTTCTTGTATTTTTCCAGAGCCGCCTGTTCCAATTCCGCGTTTGTCATCAGCTTTTTATCCTTCAAAATGTGCCGGACTTCCATGCCGTTTTCCTCCAAATACCCCGAAATCATCGAAAAGCGGTGACACTCCAAGGGGTTGCCCTCCGAGCACATCAGCGCGATGCGAAAGCCCTTTTCCGCGCCCATATCCACGCGCTCCACGCCGTCTTGAAAGGGGCGCGACTTTTGCCACAGACGAAAATCCACCCGACCTTCTTCGTCCCAATAGTCCGAGTCCGTCAGGCGGGCACCGAACTCCTTTCCGAAGTGTAAATAGTTTATACTGTGCAGTTTAAGAAAAGCGGAAAGCGGCTCGCGGTTGTACTGCGGATTGTAAGAACTCGCCGGCACGGAGCGCACATCGACGATACAGTCGATTTTATATTCCTGCAAAAGCTCCAAGAAATACTCGATATCGTGATTGGAATGCCCGACGGTATAAACGGTCTTATTGTTGGTAGGCATGTGTAGTTTTTTTGTTAGGATTGGGGGGTGAAGGTAAGGAAAAAAATAAATAAAAATAAATTTTTATTTTGTACCTTTGATTTTTAACCTATCACAAAATCCAAAATATGACTCGTATAATTACCTTTTTCCTTCTTCTTTCTGCTTTTACTGCGCAAGCACAAGACATTTTCGAAGGTGTAGTCGCCTATTATCCCTTCAACGGAACCGCGCAGGATGAAAGCACCTTTGACCACAACGGACAAGTTTTCGGCGCGACCCTGACCGAAGACCGCTTCGGTAATCCGGAAAGTGCTTACGCCTTCAACGGCACGGATAATTTTATCCGCGTAGAGCATTCCGAGGCATTTAATTTCGGGACATCCGACCCTTATGCGGTGTCGATTTGGTTTCAAGCCTCGCAAGAACAGCAGGAACTGACCGTGCCGGGAAACGACGTACTTTCCAAGTGGTTTATCGACGGTGAAATGACGCAATCCGCCGGTTATACTTTGGTATTGCGTTACAACAATCAAATTGCCGAAAATCCCTTTGTCATGCGTGCTTTGCGTTTTGACGGTTACGGCGGTTGCGTGAATGTGGATGCGGTCGGTACCGAAATTGTTAAAGAAATTTGGCACCATGTGGTTTTTACTTATGAGGAAGGAGAGTTCAAATTTTACTACGACAATAAATTGATGCAAAGCGTACAGGAAACTTCTTTGACCTGTAGCACGCAAAATCAATCCCCGCTGCTAATCGGTAAGCGCGGGGCCGCTCCGCATCCTAACCATTTTACGGGAGCAATCGACGACTTGCGGATTTACGAGCGCGCGCTTTCCGAAGAAGAGATTACTTTGCTTTTTGAAGAAGGACAGCCGTCGAATATCAACGGTTTGGAAATGGTAGATTTCAAAATTTATCCTAACCCGACTGACAGTTCTTTGTCTTTGGAATTGCCCGAAACGACCGATGTGCAAAGCATCAAAATCGTGGATTTGACGGGAAAAATCGTCCGGGAGGAAATGTATGAGAACGGAAATAAAGTCCACCTCGGAAATTTGCCGTCGGGTGTCTATTTTTTAAATCTTTTCAATTCCGAAAATCAATTTATCGGTCGCAAAAAGTTTGTCAAAGCGGGCGGTAATCGTGCTTAATTTATCATTCCAAATGTTGTAATGCTGAGAAAAATCATCAATCGTCTGTCGCCTCTCGTCATGGGGCGCAGACCTTTCAATACCGTCTTTTCGTTCAATTATCACAATATTTCTCACATTGTAAAATTTCTGAAAAGCTACGCGGCGGATATCAAAGAAAAAGACACTGTGTTGCTCGATGTCGGCGCGGGTGCTTCGCCTTATTACGAGATTCTCGCACCGAGAATCAAAGAATATATTGCCGTCGATATGGCGGAAATATTGCCTAAAGTCGAAACCCGCCCTATCTTACAAAAAGCCGGCACGGCGGAAAAACTGCCGATTGCGGATGCTTCGGTAGATATTGTGATGTCAAATCAAGTCCTTGAGCACGTGACCGACGAACGGGCAGCCGTTGCCGAGTCCTTTAGGGTTTTGAAGTCGGGCGGTCACTTCATCGGCTCGGTACCGCATATCAGTCCGATACATTTGGAGCCGTGGGATTTTCGTCGGTTTACTTACTACGGTCTGAAACAAATCTTAGAAAATCACGGTTTTGAAGTCATTAAAATCGAAGGCAACGGCGGCGTACATCGCGCTATGGCGATGAGCGTGACCATGGATTGGTTTTTATCGAAACACAAACCCGGTCAGCCGCAGAGATTTCGCACGGGCAGGCATTTACTTTTCGCGCCGATTACAGGTTTTATCAATATCTTTGCCGTCGTATTGGATTTCCTGTTGAGTGATAAGAAGCGCAGTCCCGCCAACTATATATGGGTTGCCCGCAAACCCTGATTTTTCTTTATGAATATTTCCGAAAGCATCGCCGTTTACAGCCTAAATCCCGACTTGATTGACGGGTTCGGTCATTACCTGCACTACGATTTAAAAATTAAGAGTAACCTGCCGGCAACGGTTCAGTCCTTCCGCATTTTCGCCAATCAATCCTTTATCGACTCCGAAAAAACAACTTTTATTCAGCCTGCTTTTGCCAAAAAAACTTACGATGTTATTCCGGCATTCGACTACGCCGCACTCGACTCTTTTAAGGCGGATTGCAGCCGTATTTTACGAGAAATAAATACCGAAAATTCCGGAAGTCACAAGGTTGTTTATCTCTATATGGGATCCGTTTGGCACGCTTGGGCATTGGCGGAAGTCATCGCTTCACAGCCCGTCAAAAATGCCGTCTTCAAAATCAATCTCTTTCACGACCGCGCCCGTTTGCTCTCTTCCGACTTCTCCGCCTCCGCTTATTTTTCGGAATATAATTTCATTTTGCAAGAACTGAAAAAGCGAGAAACGGCATTAGGATTGTACCTCTACGCAGACACACACGAAGCCGTTGCAGCTTTTCAAAATCACTTTAAAATCACGCTGCCGTATTGGGCGATGTTTTCCGTTTCCGAATTTACCAAAACAAAAAAAGAAGAAGAAAAAAACAAAATCCGCTTTTGCTATCCGGGAAATGTACAGCAGGCAAAGGGTTTCGATGTGCTTGCGGCTGCTTTGCAAAAAACGGATTTGAGCGCAGCGGAATTTTACGTTCGCACCTTCATTTCTTATTTAAAAAAAGAAGCAAAAGCATGGATTGATGCTGTGCCGCAACACGAAAACGTGAGAATTTTGCCGGGCAGTTTGACTGTGGAAGAGTACAGTGATTTATTGATAAATTCCGACGTTATTTTGTTGCCTTATCGAGCGGCAGACTTCGGCGGGCGTACTTCAGGCATTTTTGCGGATGCGATTGATTTGGAAAAACCGGTCGTGATTACGCGCGAAACTTGGGGCGGAAATTATACTGCTCGATACGGTAACGGCGTCACGTTTTCCGACGGAAATGCGGAGGAAATGACAGGGGCTGTGCGGGAGGTTTTACAAAATTTCACAAAGTACAAGACGGCGGCGAAAAATGCTAAAGAACTGTGGGCGGAAGTAAACGGAATTGAAAATTTTATTGACGAACTATTGAAAAAAACGGAAGGGGAAAACAGGGAAAATCGTATGGATTTGCCGGTAAATGAATTACAAAATCGAATGCGGCTGCATCGTCCGCAAGGTTTGAAAAAAGCAATTTTACGTGTGAAAAAATCGAGAACGGCATTTGCGGTTAAGCAGAAAATTTTGCGTTTGTTTTCCGTTTCGTAGCATCGACTTTAGTCGATAGGCTATTTTAGCTAATCGACTAAAGTCGATGCTACGGTAAGGGTAAGATCTTTCTCACCATAACATTGAAGTCTTCCGAAATTTTGCAGTAATAACAAATTCCCGTGTAAAGTCCGCTGAATATCAAGGATTTATAAGCGATGTCTAAGAGCGGAACGCCAAAATCAGGCAGCGGAAAAACAAGCGCAAAACACACCGTTCCGATACCGAGCAACCAAAAAGTTTGCGGTGTAAAGGGGTGCATTTTAAAGCGATACCAAATATACAAACCTTTCAGAGTGTTGAAAATAACTACGGTCACAAACGTCGCCAAAGCCGCGCCGCTGATAGCAAAAGCGGTAATGAAAAAGTAATTGGTCACGACATTCAGACCCGCCAAAATGAGCATCGTATAAAAGTTAAAACGGAAGTATTTGGAGTAACCGATTATGTAACCGTTGACACTTGTTAAGATGTCGAAAAGTTTAGCTGCACCGAGTAAAATAATTGCATTTTTACCCGCCGCGAAAGTCTCGCCGTTTTTCATGAAGAGAAACAAATTATCCAAGCCCAATACAATCAGCAGAAACAACGCAAAGCCGAAAATCAGTAGATTTAAACCCGATTTTTTGTACAGTTCCTCTACGTGCGCCATGTCGTTATTTTTGAAAGCAGCAGAGATAATCGGAGCGGTAATTTTATTGAGGGCCATCAGCGGAATTTCAATTACCCCCGCAATAAAAACCGCAATCGCATAAACCCCCGTTTGGTGTTCGGAAGCCAAATAAGTCACCATGACAATGTCGATACGCGTCGCCAAAACAGAACCCAAACTGCCTAAAGTACCGTAAGCCGCGAAGGTGTACATCTCGCGCAGTCGTTGTCGACTAAAATAAGAAAAGTTGAATTGCAACTTCAAGCCGCTTAAAGAATACAGATAAGCCACCATCCCTAAAACGCTCGCGATGTAGGAAAACAGCAGACCCCAAACCAAAGAATTAAGACTTATATAACTGAAAAAATACAGAATAACCAAAACAGGCTGCGTCACTTTAGCGTGCTGCATCAGAACGGAAGGAATGACAATGCGCTTATAATTACTGATGTAAGAAGCGAAAAAAGTCTGCAGTAAAATCAGCAAAGCAAAAAATACGGCAAAAGGAAAGTACCGGGCGCTCAACGGCGACTCGGCGGGCAAATAAGTAATAATCGTGTCGGAAAAATACAGCAACAGCGGCGCGAAAATTACAAAGCCTGTCGTCAAACCTAACAGCATAAAAGTCAGAAAGCCGCGGTCGTCCTTTCCGTTGGCATGAAACTCCGGAAAGTACCGAATTGCAAAAGTCTGATGCCCCAAACCGATAAACGGCGCGAACAATCCGGCGGTAGAAATGAGAAAAGACAAAAGCCCGATTTCTGTCGTCTCTAAATACATCGGATAAACCAACAGCGTGTTTATCGCTCCGAGCGCCGTTGCCGCCAAAGTGACTATACTTTGCTTAAATCCTTGTCGTTTAATGACTCCCATAGGGGTTTTACTTACTTTTGCGACCGATTTTAAACGCAACCTTTAATCAGTAGGCAGCGTTTTGTAGAGCATGAATTTAGACGAGTTGAAGACTTAATTTGAATAGTCGGAGCAGGTAAAGGCAGCAATCTAACGTCTAACGTCTAAAATCCAACATCTCCGAAATAATTATGAAAGACTTAATCAAGCAAATAGCCAAACCGCCGATTTATTTGTACCGTGCGTACAAAGAAAAGTGGCTGAACGATTTATACTACGACCGATTTCCGCCCAAACCGACGGTCATCAACCTGTTGGCAAACGATATTTGCAACTCCAAATGCACCATGTGCAATATTTGGCAACAAAAACAAGATTTTGAATTTTCGCCCGCCCAACTCGAAAAAATCCTCTCCGACGACCTCTTTACCAACATCACTGCCGTAGGCATCACGGGCGGAGAACCCACCCTGCGCGAAGACCTGCCCGCACTCTACGAAGCCGCCTGCCGCGCCCTGCCCTCATTGAAAGGCATGTCGATTATCACCAACGCCATTCGCCGCGACGACGTAATCGAGCGCATCGAAGCATCGGCAAAAGTGCTGAAAAAATATGACAAACGCTTCGGAATTATGGTTTCCTTAGACGGCTACGGCGAAATACACGACATAAATCGCGGTCGCCCCGGCAATTTTGCCACCGCCGTCGAAGTCATCAATCACTTTCGCAACAACACTAATATCCCCGTTTCGGTCGGCTGCACGATTACCAAAAAGAACGTGTGGCACGTCGATGAATTGCTCGATTGGCTGCAGGCGGAGGGCATTTACGGCAGATTTCGCATTGCTGAATTTATTAAACGCCTATACAACGATGAAATCGACGAAATCCGCAGTTTCGATGCCGACGAACGCTATCACCTGCAATGCTTCTTTAAAAGGCTGCAATTAGAGTACGAAACGGGCGAACCTTTTCTGCGGACTTACGAAAACATCATTCAAATGTTGGGCGGCAAACCGCGTCAAATCGGCTGCCCCTATCACAAAAAAGGCGTGGTCTTGGACTCGAAAGGTACGCTGCTGTATTGCGCACCGAAGTCCAAAGAACTCGGAAATACTTTAAAAGAAAAAGCGGAAAAAATCTTTTTCGGTAATTTGGAAGAACGCCGCCGCCTGAAGCGCGAAGCCTGCTCCGATTGCATTCACGACTACCATGCCGTGGCGACGCCGCAAAATCTTTGGCACGACTACCAAAGCAAACTGTGGTCGCGTCTGCTCAATCTGCACCGCGCGGAAAAGACCGCAAAACTTACGCCGCTCGCCGCCACGCCGAAAAATACCACGGGTATCAAAACGGTGTACATCACCGGTTGGTACGGTACGGAAACGGTGGGTGACAAAGCCATTCTCGGCGGCATTATCGACTACTACGAAAAGGAATTTGCGGGCAAAGTGCGCTTCAAGGTCAGCAGTATCTATCCGTTTCTCACGGTGCGGACTTTGGAGGAATTGAATATAAAAGCCGACATCGTACCGTTTAAAAGTAAGCAGTTTTTGCAAGCTGCGGCAGACAGCGACATCACCGTCATGGGCGGCGGACCGCTGATGGGTATGGGGTCATTGTCTATTCCGTTAGCGGCATTTATCGCGGCAAAAAGACGCAAACGGAAGACCGTCGTGTTTGGCTGCGGCATCGGACCTTTAGACCACGAGCAGCATATTGAGGCGGTGACCAAAATTTTAAAACTGTCTGATGAAATTAAACTGCGTGACCGGGCTTCCGTTGCTTGGGGAGAAAAACTGACGGGGCGTAATGACCTCGAATATTACGGCGACCCGGCGTTCCGTTACCTCAAAAAACGTAAAGCGCATTTTCAATCGGAGGAAAAGAAACCCGTATTAGCTTGTTTTTTGCGGGATTGGTCAAAGGAATATAAAGGCGATATGACCGATGCGGAATTTGAGATTTGTAAGACGAATTTCGAGAAGAATATTGCGGCGGCGATTAAAGAGTTTTGCCGGGAGTTTCATCTGACACCCGCTTTTTACTGTATGCACACTTTCTCCGTCGGAGGCGACGACCGTACTTTTTACCGTCGTTTTGTCGATACTTATTTTAAAGACACGGAAACTTACACCGAGGTGCGCCCCTCTTCGGTCGATCAAATTGCCCGAGCAATGACCTCGTCGAGTTTGAATCTGTGTATGCGTTTTCACTCCGTGCTTTTCGCGCATACTTTAGAAACAAATTTTTTAGCAATCGACTACACTCGCGGCGGCAAAATCAAGGGGTTTCTGACGGATAATAACGCTTTAGATCGCATTATGCCCTTGGAGAAAATTGCCGCCGATGCTGATTTCAGTTTTCTGCCGAAAATTGAAAAACTATGAAAACGCTGCAAATAAATACGCGGGAAACCGGCGGTGCGGGTATTGCCTGTCTGCGACTGCACGATGCGCTTTTGCAGAAAGGAACTGAATCATCGGTTTTAGTCTTGGAGAAGGGAGAGGAGAGTAAAAAGGGTGTGATACCTTACTTCCCGGCGGCTTACGGCGGTGGTCTGCGCAGTAAAATGATGCAGCAAGCCTACGTTCTCGACCGCAAATTAAAATGGCGACAACTCAATCGACTCGAAAAGGGTTACGAAGCCTTTTCCTTTGCCGATAATCCGCTGAATATTAACGCGCATCCGGCGGTGAAAAACGCGGACGTTCTCAATTTACATTGGGTATCATGGTGGATGGATTATGAGTCTTTTTTTAAAACGGAAAAACCCGTCGTGTGGACTTTACACGACATGACCCCTTTCTCCGACGGCAATCCTTACGAACTTGGTTTTCCTTTTAAATCTTACGAAAAACTGCTGCAACGTAATCGCAGAATAAAACAACAAGCCCTGCGAGGCAAAGACATTCATATCGTGACACTCAACAAATGGATGTACGAAAAATCAAGCAACAGCAGACTTTTCGGCGATTTCGAGCATTCGATTATTCCTAACAGTATTGACACCGAAATTTTTAAGCGTCACCCCGAAGCGGGTGTCAGAAAATCTCTGAATATTCCCGCCGATGCACCGTTTTTGCTTTTCGTTGCCGGGGATTTAAAAAATAAAAGGAAGGGGTTGGACTTGCTTTTCGATGCGCTGAAAGTTTACCAAAAAGAAAAGGTTTACGTGGTCGCTGTCGGCGGAAAAATGAACGACATTCCCGACCTCGGCAAACACGTCTTTATCCCGACGGGCAGCATTTACGACAAAATCAAATTAGCACAAATCTACTCCGCCGCCGACCTTTACGTCATACCGTCGAGAGAAGATAATCTGCCGAATACTGTTATGGAAAGCATCACCTGCGGCACGCCGACGGTCGGTTTTGACATCGGCGGAATTTCCGATATGATTGAAAATGAATTTAACGGACTGTTGAGTGAAGAGGTTAGCGCGGCAGCTTTGGCGGATACGATTGAAACCGGTTTTAAAACCTACTTTAACCGCGATAACATTCGTGCGGATGCCGAGGAGCGTTTTTCGCCTACAATACAGGCAGAGGCTTACTTAGAATTGTACAAAAGTTTACTTTGAGTGTGTAGAAAAAGGACTCATCGTTTTACTGCTTCGTAGCGTCGGTTTTAACCGACCTGCTAAAATAGCCTATCGACTAAAGTCGATACTACGAACCGGGTTATTCTCCGCTCATTGTTACATCCCGGATTGATTTGATATAGGATAGGCAATCTAAACCAAAACCTCCCCCAAAAACACCCGCACCGCCGCCCCACACAACCAAATCTCCTCAAAACTTCCGTCTTTCGCCGCAGAAAAACGCACTTCCAATTCCCCGCCTTTCGCCCGTATCGGCACCGTCGTATCAGCCGCTTTATCGCTGTGCAAATAGTACGCTAAAGCGCAAGCCGTCACACCCGTACCGCAGGAGAGGGTTTCGTCTTCTACGCCGCGCTCGTAGGTGCCGACGTGTAGGGTGCCTTTGTCGATTTCTGCAAAATTAACGTTGATACCTTCCTTTTTGAAGCGTTCGTTATAGCGGATAATTGCGCCGCTTTCGGGTACGTCGATGTCCGTCAGGTCTTCGACAAAGGTGACGTAGTGCGGCGAGCCGGTGTCGAGGACGTAAGCACTGCCTGTCTTTTCAACGGATTTTACGTTGCTCATTTTTAACTCTACCCAACCGTCGGAGCGAATGACGGCTTCGTGTTTGCCGTCGATGGCGAGGAAGGTGCAGCGGTCTTCGATAATACCTAAATGCGCGGCGAAGGCGACGATGCAGCGACCGCCGTTGCCGCACATGCTGCTTTCGTTGCCGTCGGCGTTGAAATAAATCATCTCGAAGTCATAGCCGGGTTTGTTTTGCAGCAGGATGAGTCCGTCGGCGCCGATACCGAAGCGGCGGTCGCAGAGGAAGTTGATTTTTTTGATGTCGGCGCGAGTGAGGTATTGGGTTTGGCGTTGGTCGATGAGGACGAAATCGTTGCCGGTGCCTTGGTATTTGGTGAAGGGGAGGGTGGTTTTGTTTTGCATGTTTGTTTTTTTACGCTGATTGCTT
>JAHDCG010000087.1:0-1464 GCA_020629965.1 Saprospiraceae bacterium
CCGTAACCTCAAGTGCGGAGAAAGTTCCCCCGATTCGGGGGTGAGGGGGCTGAAGACGAACAGCAGCACCACCTAAACCTCCCTCCGCAACTCTCGCTTCTTCTCCCATACCTGCGCCTCCAAGCCCGTCCGATAGTTCTCAATATCCGTTTTTTGAAAAAGAGCGACCTGTGCCAAAGTCCTTTCGCGCAGCGCGTGAATACTTTCCGTTTTGCCGACAAATTTACCGTTTTTGAACAGCGGTTGCAGCAGGTCTTCGCCGTCGGCAAAGGTAAAGTTTATTGTCGGGCTGCCGTCGAAGGGGTGTAAGGTAAATGTGCCGTCATTATCTAAATCCGCGTCGTAAATGACGTCGGCTTGCGGGATGCCGTTTTTCCGGATGCGACGGACGGAGAGGCGACCGGGATTGCTCGTCTTAATGGCATCTTCGCTGATTTTAATTTTGTAATCCCATTTACCGTCAGCGTTTTTAAGAGCGGCTAATTTGTACACGCCACCGAGGGCGGGTTGGTCATAGGCGGTGGCTAAGCGGGTGCCGACGCCCCATATCGTGATTTTCGCGCCCTCATTTTTGAGTTTTTCAATGCGGTATTCATCCAAATCATTGCTCGCGACGATGCTTGCCTGCGGGAACCCGCCCGCGTCCAAAATCTTTCTTGCTTCGACGGAAAGCTGCGCTAAGTTGCCGCTGTCCAAGCGAATACCGCTCATTTCATGACCGTTTTTGCGCATTTCTTTTCCGACTGTGACGGCATTTTTTACGCCTTCAATGGTATCATAAGTATCGACCAAAAAAACTGAATTGGCGGGCATGGCGGCGGCGTAGGCGCGAAAACTTTCGAGTTCATCGGCAAAACTCATCACCCACGAGTGCGCGTGGGTGCCTTTGACGGGAATGCCGTACATCTTGCCGGCTAAGACATTGCTCGTCGCGTGACAGCCGCCGATATATGCGGCACGCGATGCCGTCAGTCCGCCGTCAATGCCTTGTGCGCGGCGCAGCCCGAATTCCAAAACCGTATCGCCCTGCGCCGCAGCGGTAATGCGGGCGGCTTTGGTGGCGATGAGGGTAGAAAAATTGATAAGATTGAGCAGGGCGGTTTCGATGAGTTGGCACTGCCACAGCGGACCCTGTACGCGCAACAGCGGCTCGTGCGGGAAGACGACGGTGCCTTCGGGTACGGCTTCGATGTCGCAGGAAAACTTGAAACGCTGCAAAAAATTAAGAAAAGTCTCGTCGAAAAGCGGACGGTCATCATTGCCTTTCAGCCCGGCGAGGTACTGAATGTCATCGACGGCGAAGTGCAAATTTTGCAAATAATCGACCGCCAAAGCCAAACCCGCCGCTACCGCATAATGCCCGCCGAAGGGATTTTTTCGGTAAAATAAATGGAATACCGCCTCCCGGTTGTGCGTGCCGGCGTGGTGGTAGCCGCGTGCCATGGTGAGTTGATAGAGGTCGGT
>JAHDCG010000087.1:1564-4396 GCA_020629965.1 Saprospiraceae bacterium
CTAAACGCCTAAACGCCTAAACGCCTAAACACTCCTCTCACCTCATCAACAAAACATCCCCGCTCGCCACGACCGTCTGCGTGCCTTTCAAATAAGTCAAAACGTACAAATAAACGCCGTCGTCCAGGGGTACTCCATCCGCTTCGCCGTTCCAGCCTTCGTTTAAATCGGCGGTTTGCAGGTCTTGTGCGGCGTACAATAACTGCCCCCACCGCCCGAAAATTTTCATGTCCGTAATGAGAATATCGGTTTCGGAGTAGGCTTTAAAAATGTCGTTGATGCCGTCGTCGTTTGGGGAAAAAGCGGAGGGAATGTACAGGTCGCAGGAAACTTCACTCGCCGGAACGGTAAAATTTTCACTGACCGTGCAGTCGTCGCCGGCTCGATAAAATGCCGTGTAGTCGCCCGCCGCTAAGTTGTCAAAACGATTGTTTTCCGTAAAATTTTCACCGTCGATGCTGTATAAAACTGCGGGCGTATTCGCGGACAAAATTGCGCTGCCGTTGGCTTGTTCGCAGGTGGCTTCGGTGGTTTGTGCGGCATTCGGGCGCAGCACTTCCGAGCCGGCGATGCTGACGGTTTTTTCGACCGCGCAGCCTTCCGAGTCTTCGACTAAAATGTTGTATTCACCCGCTGCCAAATTCGCAAAAATATTGTCATTTTGCGCTGTGCCGTCGAGCGTATAAGTCAGTTCGCCGTTACCGAAAATGCCGTTGATTTGCACCGCGCCGTTGTCTTCGCCGCAGCTTGTGTCCGTGATTTCGGTGCTGATTAAATCGTCGATTTCGGCTTCGACCACGGTCAGCGTGAGGGTGCTGCTGCACTCCGCCAGGTCGCTGACGGTCACCGTATATTCGCCCGGCGCGAGACCGGTGAAAGTGCCGCTTTGTACCAAACTACCGCCGTCGAGCGCATAGCCGACCGCACCCGAACCCGTATTGCCCGTGACCGTGATACTCCCGTTGGCATTGCCGCAGCTTGCGTTCACGACCTCCGTTTCGGCAGCCTCGGCAAAGGCGGAAAAAACGAGAAAATCCTCGCTGCCCGTGCAGCCGCCCGCGTCTTCGAGGTAGAGGGTATAGTTGCCGGGGGAGAGGTCTAAAAAGATATTGCCCGATTGAAAATTTTCGTTGTCGAGACTGTAAACGATGCCGCCGTTGTCGCTGTCTGCGGTAATAATAATGTCGCTCAAAGCATCACCGCAGCCGTCGTTTTCGAGGTTGATAGACTCTACATCGACCAAACTCGCGGAGGCATCGAATTCAAACTCGCTCGCCCCGCCAAACACGCGATGCGGAATGGTACAGATGAAGTTGAAGCCCTGATTTTCCCAGTCGATTTGATAGACTTCCGCCTGATTGTCATTGGAAAAAGCGTAGGTATTCACCGTGCAGCCCTCGACCGAACTGACGATGCCGTAAATGGTCGCATTCGAGCCGGCAAAGTCGATAAAAACGGCATTTTGGCTCGGGTCGTCGGGGTGAATGCTGACAATGGTATTGTCAAAAGTCGCCATGTACATTTGCCCTTGATAAAAAGTCAAATCGCCCGAAGCCTCGAAGCCCGTATTTTGGTAAAAAATGTCGTCGCCCGTCGTCGGATTGTAAGAACTCAAAGCCCCGTTGCCCGCTGCGGCAAAGATGTTCCCGTCGGCATCGGCGGTGAGGGCAAAGTAATTCGAGGCTCCCGAAAAGTCGTGAACTTCATTGGTAATACCGGTTTGCAGACTGATTTCAAACAGTTGACCGTTGGAATTGATGCCGTACAAAAAACCGTTGGGATGCGTAGCAATGTCGGTGTAAGAAGAAATGTTCAGCGCGAAATCCGTGGAGCAATCGTCGGCATTGAAGGCGATAAGTTCGTTGTTGCCGTTGTTGATAAGGAGGTTTTGTGCTGCGGCAGAAGCGGAGAAAAAGCAGAATGCACACACGAGCCAAGAAGCCGAAAAATGATTTTTCATATAGGTAGATTTAGTCGAAGCGGGTGAAGTTTTGTGTGTGGCTTTTCGCTGCAAAGAAACGGAAAAAGAACAGGACGGGGCGGGTTTGGTTTTTAATTTAGAGGTCATTTTTGGGGGAGGAGTTGTGGGGTAAGAGTCGTACTGAAGACCCCCCGACCCCCGGAGCGGGGGAGTATCTATTTTCAAAATTAAAATTCGTTTTGGATTCAAATTCGTTTTCAAAAAAGGGAAGTCAAAAGTTTAAAATTAACCACAAACTTAAGCCCGGAGAAAGTTCCCCGCTCCGGGGTTAGGGGTTGAGAGACGCAGAAAAAAGTACGAGGCATTTCGCAAATGCCCCGTACTTGAAACTCTCTTTAAGACAACATTCCGTAATCCAAAGTCGCACACAGCACCCCGCCCATCAGCGTCAGCGTCACCGCCCAATAGCCCCAATGAATGAAAATGTACTTGCCGCCGCGTCGCTCGAAAAGGGCGTTGGTAGCGATTATGGGCAGAGCCAAAAGCACGGCGGTCATAAATCCGTGCAGCACGCCGTGACCGAAAGTGCGGTGCGTTTCCCCGTATTTCGCTAAGAAAGTATTGAGGTCGGCAACGGCTTCAGGCGAGATATTACCGGCTGCTCCCATAGCGGAGGCCACGGCGCCCGTCTGATGAATGACGATAAAACTCAGCATCAGCGACAGCATACAGGCGAGCAGATAACAAAGCCCGAAGATGACCGCCGGGTTGCCTTTTTCGCGCAAAGTCTGTTCGGTAAAGCCGTTGATTTTCATCCACGAGCCGCCGAAGACTTTGGGATTGTAGTAAATGAAACCGACGAACAAAGGAATAAGCGCGGCAACGAAAAACATGTGAAAATTGATTGGCAT
>JAHDCG010000087.1:4496-25166 GCA_020629965.1 Saprospiraceae bacterium
CGACGAACAAAGGAATAAGCGCGGCAACGAAAAACATGTGAAAATTGATTGGCATAACGTTTTTTGTTTTAAGAAATGAAGAGAAATTTTGTGTGCGGAAAAGTGTTTTGTACTTTTGAAAATCATTAAACCGAAAAACGAGAAATCAGTATGACAAAAATAGTCAAATCTTTGGGAACGATTGACCGGTCATTAAGTAAAAAAGAAATCAAGGAGGCTGCAATCGTCGATGCGCAAGCCATCATAGATGCGGAAAAATACGACCTGTTGCAGGTTTACGTGGAAATGAAACGGTACGAAGCATATTTGAGCGGCGTGTTGCAGCATTTAAAGACTGCTGCCTATGCGCAGGCAGCGGAGAAAGGAGAGAAAAGCTTCGATTATAATGAAGCAAAAATAACGGTCGCACGTACCGTTAAGTACGATTATTCGGTCGATGAAAATTGGCAAAGCATGAAAAGCGACATTGAAATGCTGCGGGCGCATCGTAAAGAAAGAGAGGCTTTTTTGAAAAAATGTAACGAGAAGAATGAACTGATTGACGAAGAAACGGGAGAGGTTATCAGCGATTTTTCTCTGCCGAAAACTGAAAAAGAAATTATCATCGTGAAGCTGTAAGTGTGCAAAAAAAAGAACGAAGCACTACCAAAAGCACTCCGTTCTTTTTTGTCAAAGCGGTTCAGCCGGCAAAAGCCGCCTAAACCATAAACCGGTAAACCATAAACTACTTCAACATCCCCAAACTCTTCTCCACAAACGCCGTCAGCTCTTTCCCTTTCAGCATTCCTTGTTGAATGAGCGCGACCTGATACAAATATTCCGCCGTAGATTTTTGACCTTCCGCGTCTGCGTTGACGAGTTTTTCGGCGATGAGCGGGTGGTTGGTATTGACGACTACGTTGTAGCTGTCGGGCATGTCACCCATGCCGGGCATTACGCTGAACTGCTGCATTTCCTTCATGCGCCGCATAAACTCGGCGCGGGTAATTTGCACCGGTTGGTCGGTGGGGGAGAGGGGCTTCAACTCGACGCGCGCACCCGATTTCGGGAGGACGCCGGTGAATGCCGCTTCCACTTTTTCCTGCTCTTTCTCGCTGAGAACGGACTCGGTTGTCTCGTCTTTTTGCACGAGATTGTCCGCCGTGTCGCTGTCCACGCGCACGAAAGTGATGCCGCCGACTTTCATTTCCAAGTGCTGAATAAAGTGCGAGTCAATCGCGGGATTATCCATTTCCAACACATCGTAGCCGCGATTTTTTGCCGCTTGAATGTAGCTGTCGTGCGCCGTCGCGTCGTTGGTGTACAGGAAAATCAGACGGTCGTGTTTGTCGGTTTGCGCGTCTTTGATTTTCTCTTTGTATTCGTTCAGCGTGAAAAACTCGTTTTCGGTGTTTTTCACCAGTGCGAAGTCATTTTTAACCACGCGGTCGTTAAATTTCTCGTCGCTGAGCATGCCGTATTTCACGAAAATACCGAGACTTTCCCACTTATCTTCAAAGTCCTTGCGGTCTTTTTTGTAGAGGTCGTGCAGTTTGTCCGCTACTTTTTTGGTGATGTAGCCTGTGATTTTGCGCACGTTGCTGTCCGATTGCAGGTAAGAGCGCGAGACGTTGAGCGGAATGTCAGGCGAGTCGATGACACCATGCAATAATGTCAGCCATTCCGGCACGATTTCCTTCACGTCGTCGGTGACATAAACCTGATTCGAGTAGAGTTGAATTTTATTTTTTTGAATTTCCAAAGAGTTATTCAACTTCGGAAAGTAGAGGACGCCCGTCAAATTGAACGGGTAGTCGATGTTCAAATGAATGTGAAAAAGCGGCGGCGTGCTGTACGGGTACAACTCTTGATAAAACGCCGTGTAGTCCTCATCTTTCAACTCGGTCGGCTGCTTTTTCCACAGCGGGTCGGAGTTGTTGATGATGTTATCGACCTCGGTATCGACTGCTTTTTCGTCTTCGCCTTCGCCCTCGTAGTTGGTCTCGGTGCGCGTACCGAATTTAATCGGAATCGGCAAAAACTTACAGTATTTATTCAGCAAAGTTTGGATGCGTTCTTCTTCCAAAAACTCCGTACTGTCTTCGCTGATGTGCAGGATGACATCGGTGCCGCGGAAGTCGCGTTCGCCCGTACCCATTTGGTACTCGGGGTTGCCCTCGCACTCCCAACACACGGCGTCTGCGCCTTCTTTGTAGCTTTTTGTCACCACTTCTACGCGGTCTGCCACCATAAAGGCGGAATAAAAACCGAGACCGAAGTGACCGATAATCGTCGCTTCGTTTTTATATTTTTCCAAAAATTCTTCGGCGGAAGAGAAGGCGACCTGGTTCAAATATTTCTCTACTTCCTCTGCGGTCATTCCGATTCCGCGGTCTCGAATAGTAAGGGTTTTTGCTTCCTTATCGAGCAAAATTTCGATGGTCGTATCGCCGATTTCGCCCTTCACCTCGCCCATGCGCGAGAGGGTTTTCAGTTTGTTGGTAGCGTCGGTTGCATTCGAGACCAATTCGCGTAAAAATATCTCTTGGTCACTGTACAAAAACTGCTTGATAATCGGAAAAATGTTTTCCGCTTGTACGTTAATTTGTCCTTTTTGCATAATTATTAATTGGTGGTTGGTATTTGTTGACCGGCAGCATTACCTGTTTTCCTTCGGGTTGACTGCTCGACCGGAACACTTGTTTTTTGATAAGATGTAAATTTTCGGGGTTGTTTACGGAATAAGTACATCAAAGGCTGTTCCGGCGGTTTTTTTCTGTCATTTTGTCAGGGGGGGAGATGTACGAATTACGATGTACGATGTACGAGGGGGATACAGCTGTGTTACTAATTACTGCTTTGTTTTTTAAAATGACTTCATTTCGCATATCGGAAAGAGCAGATTAAATTCACTTTTATACATTTTGCTCGGCAGAAAATTATCTGTTTCTCGTTCATTCGGGGTTGATTGCTTCTAAAATTCAGAGAATTTAACCATCCTTTTGGAGTCAAAAATCCTGTTTTACGAAGTAAAACGCATCCGAAAAAATCTAAAAAAGAGAAAAAATCATAAAAATCCTTTAATCCTGTCTAAAAAACTTTTGGTGTGTCGGAAATAAAAAAGAAACAATCAACCCGCCCGTCCACCGTTCGCCAAACCACCGTCCGCCGTCAAAAAAAAATCGCCCCGCATCCGAAGACACGAGACGATAGGTACATCGGCTAAATGCTGAGATTTTGGTTTAAATCTCAATATTCAGGCTTTTAAAGCAAAATTCTACAGGATAATACATCGTGAATGTCGTTGTCAATATGAAAGTTTAGAGATAGTCATAAATCTCTTTCTCTCAGCCAACAACTACCAACCACTAACTATTTATTCTGCTTTTGCAGTAAGTTGCGGATTTCTTCCAGTAAAACCACATCGGCGGGCGGTGCGGCGGGTGCTTCTTCTTCTTTCTTTTTCATGTTGTTGATGCCTTTGACCAACAAAAACATGACGAAAGCCACGATGATGAAATCTAAACAAGCGGTGATAAACTCGCCGTAAAGGATAGCGATTTCGCCGACCGTTTCGCCGGCTTCGTTGACGGTGCCTTCTTTCATCACGTATTTCAATTCTGCAAAATCGGTGTTGAAAATCATTCCGACTAAGGGCGATACGATACCGCCGGTAAACTTAGTGACCACATTATTGAATGCGACACCCATGACAAAGGCTACGGCAATGTCCACCAAATTGCCTTTCATGGCAAAATCTTTAAATTCTTTTAGCATAGAACGTTTTATTTTGAATTTAGAAAAATCGTCCTTTGATAAATCTGCCCGAAACCTCGGGGGGACTTTCTCAAAGAACCGAAAATTATTACATATCGAGGCTCTCGTCTCGGTGTTTGCGACGCAAAAGGGGAAACTTAGTCACGTATTTTTTTCCGGTATTTGAAATTAACCGAAACTTACCTTGAAAAACAAAACCCGTTTTATGCGCGAATTTTCGCTAAACTTCTTACTTTCGCCGTGCAGACAATAAAAATCTACAAACGCTTTTTTCAGAAAGGATAAGTACATGAGCACAAAATCGCAAAACGCAAAAATAATTTTCGGACTTAAAGTGAAGCAACTGCGAGTCAGACGCGACTTGTCTTTCAAAGAATTTTCGGAAAAAGCGGGCGTCTCGGTTTCGTATTTAAACGAAATCGAAAAGGGAAAAAAGTACCCCAAAAAAGAAAAAATCGAAGCCCTGGCAACGGGTCTCGACGTGACGCCCGAAGAGCTGACCTCCGCCGAACTGACACACGAACTCGCCCCCGTCGGCGACCTCTTAGGCTCCAATTTTTTGAATGAAATACCGCTCGAACTTTTCGGCATCGACCTGTCTAAAATCGTGGATATCATTGCCAATGCGCCCGCTAAGGTCGGGGCCTTTATCACGACTTTGGTAGAGCTGTCGCGCAATTACGCGCTGCGCGAAGAGAATTTTTACTTCGGTGCTTTGCGGTCATATTTGGAGCTGCACGAAAATTATTTTCCCGAGTTGGAAGCCGAAGTCGCCGCCTTCACCAAAAAGCACAAACTGCTGCAATACGACCGCGTGGCGATTAACAAACTCAGCGATATTTTGCAGGACGAATACGACTACACCATTGTCGAAAACGGCTTGGCGGATTATCCTGATTTACAAAGTTTGCGTGCCGTATTTGTGCCCGACTCTAAAAAACTGCTGCTCAACGAAGAACTGACCGAAGTGCAAAAATCCTTTCAACTCGGCAAAGAATTGGGCTTTAATTACCTCGATCTCAAGCAGCGGGCAAACACTTCTTCACTGCTGCGCGTCAACTCCTTCGACGAAGTATTGAGCCATTTCAAAGCCGGTTATTTTTCCGCCGCCCTGCTCATCAATCAAGACCGTTTTCAGCGCGATACCGACAAATTTTTCTCCGAAGAAACGTGGAACGGCGAAGCATTTCTGAGTCTGCTGCTCAAATACCGCGTCGCTCCGGAAACGCTTTTTCAGAGATTTACCAACATCATTCCGCACCATTTGGGCGTCAAAAATCTGTTTTTTTTGCGCTTTATTCACACGCCCGCCACGGGCAGTTTTCGCGTAGATAAAGAACTGCACCTCAACCGCCGGCATCAGCCGCACGGCAACGGACTCAACGAGCATTACTGTCGGCGTTGGCTGTCACTGTCTTTGTTGGAAGATTTGCACAAGTTGCAGACGGAAGGAAAATACACCGGCACCATCGTCGGGGCGCAGCGGTCGCGCTACCACGGCACGGAAGACGAGTATTTTTGCATCACTTTGGCGCGTCCCGCTTATCCGTCGCCCGATAAAAATGTCAGCGTCACCATCGGCATGCTCATCGACGACACGCTGCGCGAAAAAGTCCGCTTTTTGGACGACCCGGCTATCGGTTTCAGAGTTGTGAATAACACCTGCGAGCGGTGTCCGATTACGGACTGTGCGGAGCGGGTGGCGCCGCCGACGGTGATTGAGCGGCGGGAGAAAAGAAGGAAGACGGATGCGGCTTTGCGGGAGGTGTTGGGGGAGAAGTGAAGAAGTTTTTGAAGTAGATGTAATTCTAAATTTTGTCTAAAAGGAAAATTATATTTTGGAATATTTAGTCGGAGTATTTGATTTTTTTGAATACTCGACGTTTTTATTTTTAAGTATGATTTTATAAATAAATTTCTTTTTTTGAAAATTTATCCGGAGTAACAGAATTGTGACTTTTATGCACCATTTGTCTGTTTGAATGTCCTTTATTCTGAAATCATGCTTAAATGTAATCGTGTCGAAAAAATTTAAGTCGGCTGTATAGTAAATTTTCCTTAAATTTGGATTATAATTACTTTAAAGACCATATAAAATCCGATGTTATGAAAAAAATCTCCTTTCTTGCTTTTCTTTTGCTGCTGTCCGTTTCCTGCTCCAAAAATTCCGGTTTTATTCCGGATAATTCCGAAGAAAACACTCCCGATTGTTGGAGTCCGCCCTACCGAGTTACTGCCGACTAATGTCCCCGTTGGCGGGAGCGGCAAAAGGCTCGGTTTTCTGAAAAACGACGAAGTGTGGACACCCGTTCGCAGTTACGACGGGCTTGTCGAGTTGGTTTTATCCGAACCCGCAATTACCCTTGAATATTCTGTTTACGAAGATTGGTACAGGAATTTGCATGTGCAAGGTGTGCTTCATATTGAAGACTCGTGCAATGTAATTGTGAATTATTTCAATTTGAATGTCTCTAATCCTCGCATCGGTTCCGACTTAGAAATTTCACCGAATACGACATTTCAAGGAGTTGATAATGGTTTTGAGACCGGAATATACCGTCTTGACACCTTGGGATTATCAAACGTAGATATTTCTGTTTTTGATTTGCAAACGGGACACGTTACAGGCACTTTTTCATTTGATTTGATAAATTCTGATAATACAGATACATTAAGAATACGAGACGGGCGTTTTGACGGGAATTTGTGAATGATTTGCGAAGCACCAAAAGAAACTTGTTGAGCAATAACATTAAATTTACTTAAAACTAAAATCAAACCCGACACATGAAAAATTTAATTTTCCTCCTTTTCTTTCTCCTCTTTCTCTCCTGCGACAAAGACGACAGCCCGCCCTGCTACACCCCGCCCGACGAGCTGCCCGAAAATGACGACCGTACTTACAATCTCTCCTTTTTGAAAAACGGGGAAGTGTGGCGACCGGCGCGGACGAGTACGGGTGCGGGGAGTGCGTTTTTAGCGGGGCAAAATGTTGTAATTAATTATGATGCTTACGAAGATGATAGTGCTTTATTAATGTCTGCTGAGTTATGGATTGAAGACGAATGCAGCACAATAAAACAGCGAATTTTAATTTATGTCATCGACCCTGTTGCAGGGGAAAATAATGAATTATCTGTATCAACAAGGTTTTCTGACTTTACATCTGCGCCTTCTTACAGCGTCGATACTTCTTTGCATCAGAAAGTAATCATTACAAAATTTGATTTAACTACGCATTCTTTTGAAGGAACATTTGATTTAAAACTTGTAAATGAAGAAGATGTAACAGACACTTTATTTATTACTGACGGTCGCTTTAAAGGCGACTGACGGCAAAAAAAATCAACCTGACATTTCAAAATCAAAATCAAACCCGACACATGAAAAATTTAATCTTCCTCCTTTTCTTTCTCCTCTTTCTCTCCTGCGACAAAGACGACAGCCCGCCCTGCTACACCCCGCCCGACGAGCTGCCCGAAAATGACGACCGTACTTACAATCTCTCCTTTTTGAAAAACGGGGAAGTGTGGCGACCGGCGCGGACGAGTACGGGAGCGGGGAGTGCGTTTTTAGCGGGGCCGACTGTAAATATAAATTATTCAACTGACGGAACAAACAGCGGTCTGAGTATGCGCGCTGATTTGTGGATTGAAGATGAATGCAATACAATTCAGCAACGCATAAATACCATAGTTATTAACCCCGTTGTGGGAATGAACAATAGATTATCTTCATCGACACGTTTTACGGATTTCAGTCAGAACACGTCGTTTTTAATAGATACCTCTTTGTATCAGGAAGTATTTATTACGAAGTTAGATTTAGACAACTATGAATTCGAGGGAACCTTCGAGTTCAATTTCGTGACCGAAGATAAATCAGATACGCTGTACATAACTGACGGTCGTTTCAAGGGCGACCAATAGTAAAAAAATCAACCTGACATTTCAAAATCAAAATCAAACCCGACACATGAAAAATTTAATCTTCCTCCTTTTCTTTCTCCTCTTTCTCTCCTGCGACAAAGACGACAGCCCGCCCTGCTACACCCCGCCCGACGAGCTGCCCGAAAATGACGACCGCACTTATAACCTTTCCTTTTTGAAAAACGGGGAAGTGTGGCGACCGGCACGGACGAATACGGGGGCGGGGAGTGCGTTTCTTGCGGGACCGACGGTAGAAATTAATTATTCCACCGGAGAAGTCAATAACACTTTAGTAATGAGAGCCGATTTATGGATTGAAGACGAATGTAATACAATTCAGCAACGAATAGCTGCTATTGTCGTCAATCCTATTGAGGGCATCAATAACAGATTATCTTCTTCGACAGCCTTCTTTGACTATACTCTTGCTCCTTCGTATTATCTTGATACTTCACTACATCAAGAAATTTTTATTACAAAATTAGATTTGGAGAACTTCGAGTATGAGGGAATATTTAATTTGACTATGATTAGCGAAGAAGACCCTATGGATACGCTGTACATAACTGACGGTCGCTTTAAAGGTGACTGACTAAAACAAGAAAATCCGTAACATTTCAAAATCAAAATCAAACCCGACACATGAAAAATTTAATCTTCCTCCTTTTCTTTCTCCTCTTTCTCTCCTGCGACAAAGACGACAGCCCGCCCTGCTACACCCCGCCCGACGAGCTGCCCGAAAATGACGACCGTACTTACAATCTCTCCTTTTTGAAAAACGGGGAAGTGTGGCGACCGGCACGGACGAGTACGGGAGCGGGGAGTGCGTTTCTTGCCGGACCGACGGTGAGTATTGATTACAGTATTGGCGATGTGTTTAATGTTCTCACCTGTAGCGGACAGCTAATTATCGAGGATGAATGTAGTACTATTCATCAATCACTAACCTTTTACGTCACAAATCCTGTATTAGGACACAATGATTGGTTATCTACTTATTCGCGGTTCTATGATTACACTTCTGCACCGACTTTTAGAATAGATACTTCTCTTTATCAAGAAGTTAATATCACAAAGTTAGATTTGGAGAATTTCCGGTATGAGGGAACATTTAATTTAACTATGATTAGCGAAGAAGACCCTATGGATACGCTTTACATAACTGACGGTCGCTTTAAAGGCGACCAATAGTAAAAAAATCAACCTGACATTTCAAAATCAAAATCAAACCCGACACATGAAAAATTTAATTTTCCTCCTTTTCTTTCTCCTCTTTCTCTCCTGCGACAAAGACGACAGCCCGCCCTGCTACACCCCGCCCGACGAGCTGCCCGAAAATGACGACCGTACTTACAATCTCTCCTTTTTGAAAAACGGGGAAGTGTGGCGACCGGCACGGACGAGTACGGGAGCGGGGAGTGCGTTTCTTGCGGGACCGTCGGTGAATTTTACTTATGCTGTCGGTGAAATTCATACCGGATTACTAATGTCTGCAGATTTGTGGATTAATGACGATTGTAATACTATTGAGCAAAGAATGGTAATCTATGTAGTAGACCCTGTATTAGGAGATAACGGAACTTTGGCTTCTAGTACTCGTTTTTCTGATTTTACTTTAAGTCCTTCTTTCAATTTGGACACTACTTTACACCAATCTGTTGTCATTACGAAATTAGATTTGAATAACTATGAATTTGAAGGCACCTTTGAATTGAATCTTGTAACAGATGATAAAACCGATACATTGAGAATAACCGATGGTCGCTTTAAAGGCGACCAATAGTACGACACTTAAAATAACAAAAATCGAAAAATCATTTAGTTTTTTTCGATTCATTTCTGTTTGCACTTTTACCACGCCGTAAAAGCTGCACCGGACTTTTCATAATTTTTTCACCCGTTCTAAAATCTGAAAGCATGAATTTACAGAACAGATTTCTCCTGCTCGTTTGTCTCTTTTTGACGAATTTCACCTTTACGCTCACTGCCCAAGACGAACCCGACGTAGATTGGGAAGACTTCGAGGCGGACATCGACAACGTGTTCTCACAGCTCGATATGTCGGATGTTACTTCCGGTTTACTGCTCGACCGCAACCTGACTTTTCTCAACATTCACGACTACACCGGCACCGGACCGTTGAAAGACGGAAATCTGTGTACGCCCGACAAATTCGGCTATCTGTACGCTACTTTGTACGGAATGAATCTAAGCCCCGCGACTCAACTGCCCGACCCGCAGACCGCTTACTCCGAAACTATGGATGCGCTCGAAGACGGAGATGCGGTGCCGCTCGGTTTGCTCCTGTACGACTACCATAAGTTGAAAGAAAATGTAATCGACGATAATATTTTGCAATGGCAAAACGACCGGCTGGTGCCGGGCAGCAATACCTCTGTCTCCGCTTTTGAGGAAAAAAGAGTCTTTGCGGTAACGGGGTTAGCGGAAACCTTCGACGACCTTTCCGTGACTTTTACTTTAGATAACAGCTTTTTGTTTACCAATTATACCGATATCAGTACGATTGAGTTTAACGACGGCTCGGGCTGGGAAACCGTTACTTTCGGTCAGGATTTTACGGCTGATTTTCCCGGCTACGGCGGGCAGACCGTAGAAATACGCTTGTCTTTGACCGACGGCACGACGCTCACGAGTCATTTTTCGGTAGTGCTGCACGGTACTTTAGAGCAAACATTCGGCGATAATCCTGACGCAGAACACTTCATTTTTCCGACCGGTGCGCACAGCGGAGGAAATGTACAAATCTTTTACAACTGCCCCGACGAAGCGGAAATCAGAAAACCTTTAATTATCTTGGATGCTTTCGACCCGACGGATGAAGAAGATTTTAATTCAAGATTTAGAGCTAAGCTAACGAATGTAATTTTACCTGATGAACAAGTTACTCTACTCGAGAAAATAGAAAACGAAGGCTACGACATTGTTTATTTGGATTATCTGTACGGCGCGGACGATATGCGGCGCAACGCACAGTTGGTCAAAGACCTGTTGGCTTACGTCAATGAGCGTAAAATACTTTCGGGCAGTGAAGAACCCAATATTATGTTCGGGCCGAGTATGGGCGGCACGATAGCAAAAATCGCGCTGTTGGAAATGGACAGAGACGGCGAGGCGCACGATGTAGAAAAACTGATAGCGCTGGATGCGCAGTTTTCCGGAGCCAATCTCAATTTGGCGACGCAGGCTATGGTTTATCATGTCGTAAAAATGCGGGTCAGGTTGATACCCTTGCGCTGGTTTGTCGGCGGATTGCGGAAGTTAGACCGCATTATGAATCGACCGGCTACCCGTCAGTTATTGTTGTATCACCATTGGGAGTCGGATTTGGTAAGTCCGGAGCATGAGGAGTTTTTGCAGTTCTATCAAGATTTGGATGCTTCCGTACCCAAAGCCGACCGCAATTTCGAGTACGCTGTTATCAGTAACGGCTCGCTCAACGGAAATACTACGGCGGCACGACAGACCTGTTCGCCGGGCGATAAACTGTTTGAAATAAACATGTCCCTAAATGAATACTTGGAAAATTTAGACGATATAGATGACCTGACGGACGCTCAAAAGGCGGCGAAAGAAGCAAAGATTAACTTCAATCCCTGTGACCCGAGTTTAGGCGGTGCGGCGAGTACGGGCGGGCTGAGCGGCTTTTTGGCAGGCGTAAGCGAGTTTGTCTTGTTTGCAGCCGGCGGCAATCGTGTCAAGATTAAATTCGAAGCGTGGGCATTAACCCGACGAGCAAAGTAATTTTAAAATTTACAAAGGCAAAATTCACGTAAAAATAGTAGGTACACCAAGAATATTCAATCGAAAAAAGTACAAAACGCCGATAACCACAAAGCCTTTAGACAGTATGCCGGGTGCATTGTTTCCGGTTGCCAACCGTATGTTGGAATGTATGGAAGATAACTATAACTTAGAATTTATCAATGTTTTTCACGACAATTATTGTTTTATCCCCACTCCGAGCAGTTTAGATTTGGCACCGCCCTTACACGATGCCTACTTAAACGACTACTCCGATACGCAGGCTTTGATAGCGGCGGGTTCTACTACGGCAGACAAAATCGACGGCTCGACTGCCAATGACGTGACAACCTACGGAGAAGCGAGAGAAAGCCAGGAACATGCTGACATTAACAGTTCAAATGTGCCTTTTTTGGTTAGTTTGATTGAGAAAAACCGCAGTTTTAGTGCGCCTCATACGCTCATTTCTGACCGTACTTTTAATTTTGGTCAAGGCGAAGACGGAACGATAGTCGATAACAGGATATTGAACACCATAGAAGTTATCGAAGACGGTTTTTTGCGGGTAAATTGGGCGGGAAAAATTAAATACACGGATGAATCGACCAACCCCCAAAATACCACAAACAGTCATTACGATTTGTATATGACCCGGCACTGCAGCTTTCCGGCGGAAATACATGTACACAGCGGCGGGGTCTTAGATGTAGGCGACCAATACAACGGACCCAATACAGCTACCTTACACATGACCAACGGTTCTACTTTGAGAATCGGAAACGGTGGTCGGGTAACCGTATGGAGAGACTCTAAAATAGAGGTAAAAGACGGCGCGAGTATCTATATCGAACCCGGCGGGGTTTTGAATATGTTTGAAAACGGAACGGTTACCATCTATGAAGCAACGACCGAAACATTAACGATAGATAATGATTTTGACGGAATCCCGGATGTCAAAACCTATCCGCAAGGTCAAATTAGTGTATCGGAAGGAGCGTTCATAATGCCGCACTTTTCGGACTCTCGCCTCATTGTCAACGGAAAAGTTACTTTTTGGGGCGGTACGGATGAAACACCTACATATAACCACGCCGGAGAAGGACACATTCAAATCAATGAAACTGCCGAATTTGAAGCTTACGGCAGTACGTTTAATTTGCAGAGCGGAAGTAATTTACACGATATGCTGCGTTTAGGAAATAATACTCAAATCGATTTGCCGGTAGGTACAAATTTAAAAATAGAAGGAACGTCGGTTGAAATCGGAGATAATGCCGGAGTTAGTGTTTCGCAAGCAAGTTTATTTATTCATGGTTCTAAAGTAGATTACGGCAACGATGCCGAGTTGAGTACGGAATTCTGTGATGTAAATGTAACATTGAGCATACTAAGTTCTCCCGATGTTAATGATTTAGGAAAAGCAGGAATAAGCATGGACACACCCACAAACGGAGTCAATTTATCCGGCTCGATATTCCAAAATTTTTCTCAGGGTATATATTTAGAAAATCTCGACCCTGATGTTCCCTTCTACGCCGGTCATTGTTTTTTTACGGATAACATTATAGGCTTGAGCACCAAAAACACAAACCATAAATTGAGTATTTTGGAGTGTCAATTTACAAATAATGTAATCAGCAGTACCGGCGCCTTATTCATCGACGCACAAGAACCCGTGACTATCCGAAATAGTGATTTTTTAGGGGATTTGGGATTATTAGCCCAAGTCAACACCGGTAACTTATTCTCACAGTCGGTTACAAATAACGGTATTCAACTGGAGAATGTCAGAAATTTGAATATGTCCGGTACAAGCGTTTCAAACTGTAATATAGGTATCAATGGTATTAATAACATCAATAACAGCAGCACCGTCAATTTTTTTCAGAATAATATGACACTATTCGACCAAACAGTCATAGAGAATAATTTTGTAGGAATCTGGACAAACGGCGGCGTCAATCAACCTACTCCTACACCGAGTGAAGTGATTGATTACGGCTCTGTTTTCTTCGATTGTGTTACTCTCGCTAACAACCAAACAGGCATCAAAGGAACGGATATTTTGCTGCAAATCGATGCTTTGGAAAATTGCGGAGAGTGTATTCCCGAGTCGGAAGACCACCGACCCAATACTTTCATCAAAGAAAAAAACACTTTGTACTTTGATATTTGTTTAGAAGACAGAGCAGATACCTACAGCAACGGAGATGTGAGTGCACGCGGTAACTATTGGGATGACGATGCATTTCCGGTTGCCGGGGCTGCTCCGCCTCACTATCTGATAGAAGAAAATTGCGATTTGCCGGGTTCAACTACTTTGAGTTTGGATTATTCGGGTTTTGTAACGGAAAGACCTCGCGGTTGCAATCCTTATGTAGAGCCGACAGGTCCGCAAATACCCCCGGGAGATGCTTGTGATAACATGTACGTTACTCCGACGGGCGGCAATCCGACCATAGTGCCGGCAACGGAAAAGCATCATCAGGGAATTAAGAAGTTGTATGACGAAGATTTGCCGGGAGCAGTAACAAAACTTACTAATACCGCGAATATATCGGATACTGACCGAGCGAGTGCGGCAGATAAGTGTCGCACGAAAATTGATTTTGCCCGAACTTATGTACCACGCTCTGTTGCAATGAATCCGTATATAATTCTACCGGACGACGGAACAAATACAATAGATAACCCTCACGGAATTCTTATTTCACCCAACCCGGGAGAAGGAGATTTTAGAATCAAAACTAAAGGCGGAGATTTTACTCTGTATGTTTTTGACGTCTTCGGAAAATTGATTGTACAATCCGGTTTTAACGATACTTACCGTCTGAATTTACAATCTTTTACCGACGGTGTTTATTTTGTCAAAGTAA
Source organism: Saprospiraceae bacterium (assembly GCA_020629965.1). Classification (GTDB taxonomy): domain Bacteria; phylum Bacteroidota; class Bacteroidia; order Chitinophagales; family Saprospiraceae; genus JAHDCG01. The sequence goes on from JAHDCG010000087.1 coordinate 18,820, forward strand.
ACAGTAAAAACGGAAATGACGACGGCACATCCGTAAGGTTGATTAAACAGTAACGCGCCTTTTTTTTCTGTTTAAAAAAAGCAGCTATCGACCGCATTTTATGTGTCGATAGCTGCTTTTTTATTGTATTAAGAAATTTTGCTTCACAACCGACTTGCGTAAACGACCGATAAAAGTAATTCTCACCTTTAGTATAAACTCTCCCGAATTTCCCTCACCTTTGCAAAAAATACAAACATGAACTACCTCACGCTCGAAAACGTCTCCAAATCCTACGGCGAAAAAGTCCTTTTTTCCGACATCACTTTGCACATTAACAAAGGCGATAAGGTCGCGCTCGTGGCGAAAAACGGTACGGGTAAGACGAGTCTGCTGCGCGTCATTGCGGGCGAAGAAGCACCCGAGGGCGTGACGGCGAATATTCAGTTGGCACGCGGAATTAAGAGCGGTTATCTGCGACAGGAGCCGCTGATGTCGCCCGAGCGGACGGTGATGGAGACGGTATTCGACAGCGACAATGAAGTGGTGCGGGCGATTAAAGATTACGAGTTTGCGCTGCTGCGCCCGAACGACGCGGAAGGGATGCAAAAGGCCCTGGAAGCTATGGAAAGGCTGAAGGCTTGGGATTTTGAGTCGCAGATTAAAGAGATACTTTTTAAGTTGAATATCACCGACTTGGAGCAGAAAGTCGGTACGCTCAGCGGAGGACAACGCAAGCGGATTGCGCTGGCAAAACTGCTGGTCGAAGACCCCGAGTTTATCATCATGGACGAGCCGACGAACCACCTCGACATCGAGATGATCGAGTGGCTGGAGGAGTACCTCAGCGGGCCGAATGTAACGCTGTTTATGGTGACGCACGATCGTTATTTTTTGGAGCGGGTCTGTAATGTGATTGTGGAATTGGAGCACGGAAATTTGTATAAATATTCGGGTAATTACACAGATTTTTTGGTCAAAAAAACGACGCGCAACGAGACGGAGGGCATTGAAAAAGAGAAGGCAAAAAAACTGATGAAAAAAGAGCTGGTGTGGCTCGGCAGACAACCGAAGGCGCGGACAACGAAGGCAAAAAGTCGCATCAATGCTTTCGATGCCATCGAAGAAAAAGCGACGATGGACATCGAGGACAATACGCTGCACATCGACCTGAAAGGGGCGCGACTGGGCAGCAAGATTTTGGAATGTCACTACATCAGCAAGTCTTTCGGCGATAAGGTGATTGTGAAGGATTTTGACTACAAATTTAAGAAAAACGAACGCGTCGGCATCGTCGGGAAAAACGGAATGGGTAAGACGACGCTGCTCAATTTAATGACGAAAACCATTCGCCCCGACAGCGGAAAAGTGGTAGTCGGCGGCACGGTGCAGTTCGGTTACTACGGGCAGGAGGGCATCGAGATGAAAGACGATAAGCGCATCATCGACGTGATTACGGACATTGCAGAGTACATTCCCTTGGAAAAGGGGCATAAACTGACGGCGGGGGCGCTGCTGGAGCGTTTTATGTTCGACCGCAAACATCAGCAGGTCTATGTCAGTCAGCTCAGCGGGGGCGAAAAACGGCGGTTGTATCTGCTGACGGTCTTGATGCAAAATCCGAATTTTCTCATTCTCGATGAGCCGACAAACGACCTCGACATCGTGACGCTGAATGTACTGGAAGAGTGGCTGTTGAGTTTTCAGGGCTGCGTGATTATCGTCAGTCACGACCGCTTTTTTATGGATAAACTCGTGGACCACCTCTTCATCATGGAAGGCGAAGGTAAGGTGCGCGACTACAACGGCAGTTACCGCGCTTACCGCGAAATTAAAAAACTCGAAGACCGCGAAGCGCGTAAAGGCGAAAAGGAAAACGAGGAGAAAAAACTCTCGAAACACGAACAAATACACGCCGCACAGGGCGGTCTGACGCACGAACAAAAGAAGGAACTCAAACGCGTAGAGCGCAAGGTGGAGAGTCTGGAAAAGAAAAAAGCGGAGATTTCGGCGAAGTTCTCCGACCCGGAGATTACACCGGAACAAATCGGGGAACTGGGTAAGGAATTGGCGAAAGTCAATGAGGAGCTGGAGGAACAGGAAATGCGGTGGATGGAGCTGGCGGAAATGGCTTAGCGAATTACGATTTACGATGTACGATTTACGACTGCTTGGGGGATTGGTTTTTTTTGGAGTTGTGTTCTTTTTTCTTGGGGTTTGTTGTCCTGTGTTTTTTGAGAGAGAAAAACGGTATTGTATCTAATTTCAAATTTTGGGAAATTACCGGTTCCGTAGAGACGTTGCACTGCGACGTCTTGCTATGAAAAAACGAATTATGCTTGACGAATTACGAATTTTTGAGTACAGCAAAATCCCGACTTTAGTCGCGGGCGATGTATGATTTACGAGGGGGGGCGCTTTTAGGTCTTGTAATTTATTGAAGTGAATTTTAAATTTTTTGTATCTTTGGAACTCATCAAAGAAAAATCTTATGTACACAGTATTAAATTTATTTCTTAGTCATCCGAAATTATCTCTGCTTGAATACTTAAATTTTGAAGAAAAATCTAAAGAAAAGCACGAATTTCATAACGGAAAACTGCGTCTTATGCCGGGAGGAACAAGTACACACAACAAAATTGCAATTAGTATTGGTTGGGCTGTTACAAATGCCTTGATAGAGACGGGTAAAGATTGTGACGTTTATTCAAGCGACATGAAAGTAAGTAATTCGAGTCTTAATTCCGTTGTTTATCCGGATATTACTCTTGTATGTGGCGAGTCGAAATATTTGATACCGGGCCGCACGGACGTAATTTCAAATCCCCTTGTACTGTTTGAAGTAATTTCACCAAGTACAGGAACTTACGATTATAGCGGAAAATTTAATATTTATAAGACGTTTGATACTTTGCGTCAATATATTCTAATCGAACAAGATACGCCCTACGTCGAAGTACGCACCTTAGAAAACGCGGAAAAAAACTCTTGGACTTTTCGGATGTATGAGGATTTAGAGGAGGTGGTGGAGTTAGACTCTGCGGGCATTTCTTTGCCGATGCGGAGTATTTATCGGCGGGTGAAATTTGAGGAGTGAGGACAGATGTATCGGTAATAAAAATCGGTCGGTAACTGCAAAGTCACCGACCGATTTTTTTGCTCAATGCACCAACTCGATTTTGTCGATTTCCAAGCGAAATTCCTCCGCTTTTCCGTTGCCGAACAGAATGCCGATTTCTTCGGCTTGTTTGCCGGCGTAGTTGGGTTTATCCAACATTTCGCCGTGAAAATAAGGCTGAAAATCTTGCAACGGAATGGTAATTGTTTCCTTTTCGCCCGAAGTCCGGAAGTCGTGCACGTAAGTGTGGCGGTCGCTTTGCGCGGATTTGATGCGAAATTGATATTTCTTGCCGTCGCCTTTGACGTGCAGTTTTAAGTTATTAAAGCCCGCAATTTTTTGGGTCTCGAATTTATGTAAAACGGAAGAAAAACCGCCGTCGTTCTCCAAAGAAATTTTGCCGTGAAAGACGGCGTGACCGGCGTCATTGAGCTTGATGTGTCCTTCGGATTTTCCGCCCATAACCGAGTCGTTTTCAATTTCCCACTGAGAAAGGTCGGTATTTTTGTCGAAGTCGAAAAGCGTTAAATTGTGCATGGCGGCGATGAAGATTAAAAGGTAAAGCATGATGATTAGATTTATCTGTAAAACTTCCGACAGCGGCGGATGTTTGATGATTTATCAATAAAAAAGCGTCTGCTGCCGGCTGATTTATTGCCGGCGTCAGACGCTTTTTTTTGCTTTGTATTCTGTTTATTTTACCATGTTCGGATTTCTTCAACCGCAGCGTCAGACGCCGGCGGGCTTAATGCACCAACTCGATTTTGTCGATTTCCAAGCGAAATTCCTGCGCTTTTTTATTACCGATAAGGATAGCGATTTCCTCTGCGCTTTCGCCCGGAAAGTTAGGCATGTCCAAAGTCCTGCCGCGAAAAGCGGGGTAGAAGTCCGATAATTTAAGAGTGATTGTTTCCCGGTCGCCGGAGGTGTCGAAGTAGGCAATGTAAGAATGTCGGTCGCTGCTGTCAGTCTTAAAGCGGAACTGATAGCGGCTGCCGTCGCCTTTAATTTTCATTTTTAACTTACCGAAACCGCGCAGACTTTTCGTCTCGAAACGGTGGCGCACCGAAGAAAAACCCCCGTTATTCTCCAAAGAAACCGTACCCGAAAATACACCGTTGCCGGCCTCGTTGAGCAGCATTTTTCCGTCAGATTTGCCGCCCATCACCACGTCATCGACGACGCGCCACTGAGAGATGTCGGTGTCTTGGTTAAAGTCGAAAAGGGTTTGGCTGTGCATGGCGCAAAGGAAAGTTAAAAGGTAAAGCATAATTTTCTGTTTGCCGGTAGAACAGAAATCGAGGGAATAGGTTGTGGCTTTACCGCGTAATCCGTTTTTACAACGCCGCCTTAATATTCTCCTCAATCCGCGCCAAAATATTCTCCGTGTCGGCTTTGACAAATTTTTTGCCCGTAATATTTTCAAAAAGCTCGATGTAGCGTTCCGAGACCTTCCATACAAAATCATCGGGCATGACGGGCATGGTTTGACCTTCCAAGCCTTGAAAGCCGTTTTCAATCAACCATTCGCGCACAAATTCTTTGCTGAGGTGCTTTTGCGGCAGACCTTTTTCTTGATTGTCGGCGTAATTTTCCGCATAGAAATAACGCGAACTGTCAGGTGTGTGAATTTCGTCAATCAAATAAATATCGTCACCGATTTTACCGAATTCATACTTTGTATCGACCAAAATCAAACCTTGTGCCGCCGCCGTCTCCGTGCCGCGTTGAAAGAGAGCGCGGGTGAATTTTTCCAACTGCACGTAATCTTTCTCGGAGACAATGCCCTGCTCGATAATCTCCTCGCGGCTGATGTCTTCATCGTGTCCTTCTTCCGCCTTTGTTGCCGGCGTAATAATCGGCTCGGGAAATTTATCGTGCTCGCGCATTCCTTCGGGCATCGTCACGCCGCAGAGGACGCGCTCGCCCGAGCGGTAGGTGCGCCACGCGTGACCGGTACAATAGCCGCGTATCACCATCTCGACGGGGAAGGCGTCGCAGCGTTTACCGACGGCGACGTTGGGGTCGGGGGTGTTTTCCAGCCAATTCGGTACGATGTCGCGGGTAAGGTCTAAAAAGTGCGCCGCGATTTGGTTCAGCACCTGCCCTTTATAAGGTATCGGGCGCGGCAAAATGTGGTCAAAAGCGGAAATGCGGTCGCTCGCCACCATGACGAGTTTTTCGCCGAGCGTATAGACGTCGCGGACTTTTCCTCGGTAGTAAGCGGACTGACCGGGCAGGTCGAATTTAGTTTCGAGTACGGCGTGTGCTTCCGGATTTGCGGACATGGCAGGCAGGTTTGAGTTGTTAGAATTTGTTGGAGTTGTTAGACTCGTTATTGCCGCAAAAGTATTTAAAAACGGTTGATTATTTCAAGAATAAACAACCGTTTTATGCTTTTGTAAAAATGCTTCGAGCAACTCGCCCACCACCAACCAACCACCACCTATCATCCAATCAATAACAGTCGCTTCCCAAAGCCTTCAGCAAAATTTTATCGTAATCAATCACTTTCGGCTCGCCGGTCAACCAATCGACTTCTTTCAGTTCGTTGGTTTTTGTCGAAAAGGTAACGGTCGCCACGGTCTCGAAGCGCAAATCACCGTCCACCCCGATGCGAATGTCGTATTCGCCTTTATCGTTATTTTTCGGCGTTTCGCCCATCAGCAGGGTGGCTTCCGTGCCATCGGCTTCGATTTCCTGCATGATTTCCTTGACGCGCGGCGAACTGCTGACAATATCCATCACCGCATCCGCACAGTCATCGCTGACATCGGGACCTTCCACGCTGTCGAGGTCGGAGTCATCCTTGACCGGCGGCGTATTATAAGGATTCGGACGGGCAGCGGGCGCAATACTTTTTTCGGTTGCCGCCGCTTTACTCTGCGCCGTCGCCCGGTCGAATTCAATCGGCTCGACGGCGGTTTTGTCCGCTTCCCGAATGTCGTTTTGACAAGAAAAAAAAGTAAATGAAAGGAGGAGAAGAAGTGTGAGTTTCATAACAGAGGTTTTGGCAGAGAAGTGAAAATTCAATACAGATGTCAGACTTGAGTCCCGATAGCTGTCGGGGTAGATGATAGACTTTTGTTTTGACTTATTTTACCTTCAAAATCGGCATTATCGTTACTTTTTCTAATTCAAAAAAAGTCGAAAGACGGTTAGATTTCAACCAAAAATTGAGAAAGTAATTGTATCTTTCGTAAATCGTAAATCGTAAATCGTAAATCGTAAATCGTAAATCGTAAATCGT
>JAHDCG010000236.1 GCA_020629965.1 Saprospiraceae bacterium
TTTCCTTCAGGATTATGTATATTTGTTAATCAAACAGCTAATTATGACAAAAAGAGCAGCAGCGATACAAGTCGAAAATAATGAAGAAATTCAAGGAAACGAAGCCGTTTCTCTGGAACGCTTTTTAGAACAATACAGTAACCGAGAAGACGGTTGGAAATACGAGTGGAACGACGGTCAAATCGAAAAAACAAAATCAAGAAACCAAGCACAGGCCGCAATCATTATCTTCCTCACACGACTTTTCACTAAAACAAAAGCCTTTGCCGACAGCGGCATTTTAGTCTCACAGACCGACATCTACACTTCCGAAAGACAACTCCGCAAACCCGACATCTCTTTCTTCTCCGGCACCCAACTCAAAAAAATGCGCACCGAAAACCAAATGCCCGCATGGGTCGCCGAGGTCATTTCAGAAACCGACAATGCCAATAAAATCGGTTTGAAAAATCAAGAATATTTCAAAGCCGGGGTGCAGGTAGTTTGGCAAATTTATCCGGCGTTGCAACAGGTTCACGTTTATACCGCCGTCGATAAGGTGACGATTTGTCAAGGAAAAACGGTGTGCAGCGGTGCGCCGGTGCTGCCGGATTTTGAAGTGGCGGCGGCGGAGATTTTCGACTAATGCAATACTTTGTTAGTTTCTGACAGTTATGTTGATTGCGTATTGGGAAGATTTTACGAAGTAAAATCCAAATCATAACCAATCATGAGAATCATAATAATCAGGTTCAAAAAAAACTATCAAAATTTAATAAACTGTTGCACTGACCATCTCACTCAAAACAAAACATGAAAACCACCATCTTCCTAATCCTCACCATCATAGCTCTCCTCACTTTCGCTGTCGCCGCCCTCGTCTTAACCATCGCCCTCAACGCATCAAGTGCCGGCATGATAGCCGTATTTTACCTGCCGATGCTGACGACTGCTTTCGGCGTGAGTCTGTTGGCTCTTCTTCTAAAAACACTACAAAAAATTCAACTCGGCAAGGTCGCAAAGGTTTTTCATTATCTCAATATCGCCGTTCTCACGTTAAGCATCTGCGGCTTCATACATCTGTTCTTCTTTGATTAAAAAGCGAACGAATATAAAATCAAAAAAGCGGCATCCGTCCCAAAAGACAGATACCGCTTTTTATATTTTACCGGGAAACGACCGTTAATTCAACAATCAAACTTCAGCAAAACGCCTCCGTCAACCGTCAACCAACCACCGTCAACCGTTCCTAATCTTCAAAAGTCTCGCCCTCCGGCTCACGACCTCCGATTAACCAATCTTGGTACTTGTCCAAGCGTGCCCATTCTGCGTTTGCAGCCATTTGTGCTTGCTTTGCCCAAGTTTTCGGTTGGTGCACTTTGTAACGCGGGCCTGCATCGTCGAGTACTTTTTGTACATCTTCTACGGGAGCGTCAGCGAGTGCTTGCCAGGTTTTGATACCGGCGTCGTGCAGCAAACCTTCGATTTTCGGACCGATACCTTCTACCATTTTCAGGTCGTCTTGTAACAATTTTTTACCCGAAGGCAAAACAACTTTGTCACCTTTGACTTCCGCTTTTGGCTCTACCGGTGCCGGAGTTTCCGCCGCCGCTGCCGCCATCGGTTCTGCTACTGCGACCGCTGCTTTTGCCGGAGCCGCCTTTGCTTGCGGAGTCGCTTTTTTAGCTGCTTTTTTGTATTGCGGTGCCGCGATGGTTTCCGCTACCTCACCGTCGGGAATGACGCTGACATAGACGCGGTTATCGCGCTTCTTGCGGTAAGCTACGTTGCCGTCCACTTTGGCGTGGATGGTGTGGTCTTTACCCAAGTAAGTATTTTCGCCGATACGGTAGCGTGTACCGCGCTGACGAATGATGATGTTTCCTGCGGTAGCTTTTTCGCCGCCGAACAATTTCACGCCGAGGCGTTTGCTGATACTGTCCCTGCCGTTATCCGTACTACCTACACCTTTCTTATGTGCCATGATATTTTATTTAATGAACTGCGGCAAATCCTTAAAATTTGTCAGCCCGCACATTCTTTTTCTTTAAATTGATTTTGAAAATCCAAAACCGGATTTCCACATGCTTTTTTTAAAGTAAAGCAAAACTACAAAGTCAAAAATTATCGCTCTCGGATTATCCGATAGAGTCGATTTTCAGTTTCGTCAGGTACTGGCGGTGGCCGTTTTTCTTACGGTAGCCTTTACGACGATTTTTCTTGAATACGATGACTTTGTCGCCTTTGAGGTGCTCTACTACGGTAGCACTTACGGAGGCGTTCACGGTCGGCGTGCCTACGGTTACGTTGTCTCCGTCGATGGTCATTGCGACCTCGTCGAAAGAAACACTGTCACCCGCAGCACCGTCTAACCGGTGGACAAAGATCTCCTGACCTTCGCTCACTTTGAATTGTTGACCGGCTATGGTTACGATTGCGAACATTAGTTAAGTTTTTGATGAAAAACCACACCTTACTATACAGCATGATTTTTTAGTTAAAATGAACGCTCGGGACGTACTTATCCCAAACGGGCGGCAAAAGTACGGAAATCAAAGGAAATCGACAACGTTTGGTTTGATTTTTTTTGGCAATCAAATCATGTACATTTTTTCCGTAAATCTGACCTGTCGTTGCTCTCGAAAAATACGGAATTTGTAATCAGACGATACCTGTAAGCAGAACCGGTCGCAGGGTTCTCAACGATTCAACGATTCAACAACTCAACAAGTTTCTTTCATCGAATTTTACCAATCATTCGTCGTGTAAAAATGATAATTTCCGAAAAATAAAGCACCTTTGAAGTGTCAGTAAAACAAAATTCTGTTTTTAAGACAACATTAAGAAACACAGTTATCACTCACCGAAAAAGGTCTGACGCGCCGGATTCATTTAAAAATCAACGACATGAAAGACTCACGTTTTAAGCTCATCAAGTACGGAATCATCGGATTTCTTACCATCACCATTTTACTTTTAATCAATCCCTTCGGACACAACGACATGGGCTATCGCCAAGTCGTGGAAAATCCCTTCGGAGATAAAAAAGTGGTTTTCGGCAACGGGGTTTACCTCATGGTGCCGGGCAGTAAAGTCACGACTTACCCCAACCTCGTGACCATCGCCTACACCAAAGAAGTCACCGAAGCAACTGTTAATCAGCCCTTTGTGGAAATGCGTTTTATGGATGCCACCGTCGCCGAGGCGGAAGTTTTTGTAAAATACGCGTTGCCGAATGAAGAAATCACCATGCTCGAACTGCACGAAGATTTCAGAAATGTCAGCCACCTCGCCGCTACGGGTCTCGCGCCCTACACCCGCGAATGCCTGAAATACTCGGCGCAGCTCATGGAGTCGGAAGCCCACTACTCGGGCGGCATGTCGCAGCTCAGCAGCAACTTCCGCGACCAACTCGACAACGGACAATACATCGTAGATAACTTCGAGACCTCGGAGCGCGACAGCGTAACGGGTGAATTGACGAAGACCTACGAAAATAAAGTCCGCTTTGACCCGGAAACGGGGCAGCCCGTCCGCAACACCAATGACATCAGAGAACTCGGCATTCTTGTCCGCACGCACAACATCATCAACGTCGATTATGAGCAGCAGGTGGAAGATAAATTGGCGAAGAAAATCGAAGCGAGTACCCGCGAGTCGGTGAGTAAGCAAAACTTAATCACCGCACAGCAGGAGGAATTGACCGCCGCCGCCGAAGGACGCAAACGCCTGGTCGAAATCGAATACCAAAAGAAAGAGGAGCAAACCTCGCAGTTGGTAGAAGCCGAAACCGCCGTTAAATTGGCGGAGAAAGACAAGCAAAAACAGGCCATCGCCCTCGAAGCCTCGCGCATGGAAGCCGCCAAAATCAAAGCTCTCGCCGAAGCGGAAGCCTACGCCAAGCGCGAAATTATGAACGCCGACGGTGCCCTCGAAAAGAAGCTCGAAGCCTACGAAAGTGTGCAGCGCGTATGGGCGGATGCCTTTGCGAAGTACCAAGGCGACCTCGTGCCGCAAATCCAAACGGGCGGCGGCGGAGGGAATAACGCCGGCTTGGATTTTATGAACCTGATGAGTATGCAGGCGGCGAAGGATTTGGGGCTGGAAATGCGAGTGAAGGAGTAGGTGATAGGTGGTGGTTGGTAGGTGGT
>JAHDCG010000237.1 GCA_020629965.1 Saprospiraceae bacterium
AGAGGCTCAACCTGAGTTGTTCAATCGGGATACGACAATAACTGATTATTATCCTGATAAAGTAATAAAAAGTCAACAATATTTTTCCAATAAGAAGCCATTCAGGACTTCTAATTTTTATTGGAAAAACGGAAAACTAAAAGAGAGTAAGCTGTACGGTTTTTCGGGTAATCTTATGTATAAAATGAATTTTTTTGAAACAGGAGAAGTTGAATCATTTGAAGGGAAGCCTGTTTTTTTTGCTTTTTCAGGCGAGCGTGACTCAATAAAAATAGGTGATACATACGACTTTAGTATCCATACAATTTCGAATGACCAAATTGATGTAGATTTGACTATAAAAAGTAAAACAGAGAATGAGAAGAAGGAATTATTCAGAAGGAAAGTAGCCGAGAATATTCCGCTAATTTCTAAAACTTTTAATAACCTTGGTTTTCAGCAGTTAATTGTTATTATTGAAATAAAGCAGGCATCAAAATTAATTGAAAAAGATACGAGTTGGATAGAATTCAATGTAGTCAAATAGACTTAATTTAATTGCTGCGAAGGTGCCCCGGCATCTCTTTTTTCCCGCCTATGGCGGATGTGGAAACCGAAATTTTCAGTCTGAACAATATTTATCCGCCGCCGCCTCTACAAAGCTAAGCACAGCAACCCGTTCGCCCAAATCGGTGCGAAATAAATTACAAGTTCCCTTCAGATAAAGCCTTGTTTTATGCGGTATAAATCTGCGAGTGCTTTCCCTTTTCCGTAGCATCGACTTTAGTCGATTGGCTGTTTTGAGTTTTAGCAGGTCGATTAAAATCGACGCTACGGCGGGGGCGAAGTCGAGTCTTGAGGAAAATAAGTGAGGTGGTCTTTCTAACAGGAAAAATTTCTTATATTCAGATTTTGAAATGAAAATTTTACCAAAATTCATAAAACAATGAGCAAACTATTGACTGTATTATTCCTACTAACCTCAATCACCACAAACACAAAAAGATGCGAAAAGCAAACACCGCAATCCAACGTATTTGTTCCCGCTGCCGACTTATCCGCAATCGAGGTTTCGAACGAATGTACCGATTTTTTCCAAAGCATAGGAAAGCAATGGTACGTTCGACAAACTATGCCGGAATATTGGCAGCAACCATGCTACAGATGGTCGGACTCATTGGAAGTTGAAATGAGGAAAAACGTTGCCTGTCTCGAATCATTATCAAGAAAAGAAATTACGGACTTTTTCGGAAAGCCTACTGCTTCTTCTAAAACGAGTATCAGTTACGGAACAAGCCCTGTCTGCGATGAGAACTTTTTTGGTTCCGGTACTTTCGGTATTAATTTCAGTTTCAGTCCGAGCGATACTTTGATTTTAAGAAAGGTTTCGTTTAGTGCGGTGTCTGTTACTACCGATTGATGCGCACCGAAAATTTTTGATAATGTAAAAAGCCGATAGAATTTGTTCTGTCGGCTTTTTTTTACTTTTAGCAGGTCGATTAAAATCGACGCTACGCATGGGGATTAGGTGAGTTTTTAAAGGAAATAATCGGATTTGTGACACGCGCTCAAAATCGGAAGACTCTGTGCGAGCGGTCTATATTGTTAAAAATGAAGAACTATTGAAAAAAAAAACAGCCAAGGTCAACAGAGACCTTGGCTGTGAGAGAAATTGTATTCTCAACTAATATTAATCATTGCTTCCGATATTTCCCTGAGCTACGATTGTAGCTAAATCATCAGCACTCAAGTGAACATTCACATATCCGTCAAATGACTGTAAAGCTTCATAATCGATTGCTGTTCCGTCATCCAAAGTTCTTAAACTCGTCTTACTTTCACCGGTAGTTCCGTTGACCGGATTAAATGTAAATGCTATAGGACCGGAAGTTGCTGCATCATTTTCATGTATATGCGCAGGGTGCATACCGCCGTCCGGAGTTCCCTCCAAATTGATTGTAGCCAACACCGTTCCGTCATTTCTTTCTTCAAACGTAATTTCTCCGGATATACCCGCAACATCTTTTTCGCCGAGGTCAAAAACTTCTCTTTCCCCTGTCAATTCGTTAGATCCAATGTCACCTTGAGCTACGATTGTACCGAGTTCTGTCGCACTAAGGTGCACATTAACATAAGCATTTGCTGTCAATACATCACTGTAATTGAATGCCGTGCCGTCATCCGTAGCTCTGATTTCAGTTTCACTTCTTCCGGTGGTTCCGTTCACAGGGGTAAGGGACAGCAATATACCGCCTGACTCGGCAGCACTGTTCATGTGGATGTGTGCAGGGTGTTCGGCACCGTCCGGAGTACCGGCAAGATTGATGACCGCCAACGCGTTTCCGTTTCTGCGTTCGCTGAAAGTTATCTCACCTGAGATACCGTCAACGGCACGTTCTTCTAACTCATAAGTTTTGGATTCGCCCGTAAGCAGATTTGAACCTATATCTCCTTGTGCAATGATGACACCGAGTTCTTCAACTGACTTGTGTATATTGACGTAAGCATCGAGATCGTCAATTTGTGAAAAGGTTACGGTATTACCGTTGTCATCTTGATCAAAGACGGTAATACTGCTGCCGGTTGCACCGGCGACCGGAGTCAAAGAGATAAGAATATCACCTCCGAGTGCTGCGCTGTTCATGTGTACGTGCGCAGGATGAGAGTCTCCGTCCGTTGTACCGGACAACGATATTTCTGCCTGTATTTGACCGTCTCCCAGGTCAGTAAATTCTATCTCGCCGCTGACATCAGAGTCGGATTTTTCTTGCAAGTCGTAACTTACCGAAGGTCCGTTCATGACAGTATCGTCATCATCGCAGCTTGTCATTGTTAATGCGGCAAAAGCCAATATCAACATGGAGTAATTGAAAAAAATCTTAATCATTTTTATGTTAAATTTTAAATTGAAGTTTATAAAAGCTTATCGATTATTTTTTCGCTTGAAGTTAGTCGCAGTATCAGCAATGCTTCTTCCTTTTAACAAAAACCGAGAATAAATTAAATACCTCTGAACCGGTAGAACTGTTATGTTAATTGTTTCGGCACTACGGTGATTATTTTGGGTAATAACCATACTTGCCCGCAAGGGTCAGAAATATTTTAACCCGTACTTTTTACCGTCGTACCGTAACTCCGAACGCAGCAATGTGCCTGTTGTTCAAGTTATCTTTCATTCGTCTTAATAATTCAGTCAGCCAAAACATCCTCTCTTCATTGTTTTCACTCATCAAGCAAACCAAGGGGTTTTGATATACCTCGAGTATTTGATTTAGAATTAACTCTTTCGTCATAGTTCAATCTTTCGATAAATCAGTAAAACAAAATCTGCTCTTTTAACCAATATTAACCGCACCGACTGTTCTCCGTCTGCTGTTGCTCCTATAAACCTGAGCACACTAACTCGCTTGCCCGACTCGGTGCGTAATAAATTACAAGTTCCCTTCGGATAAAGCCTTATTTTATCCGGTATAAAAACTGCGAGTGCTTTCCCTTTTCCGTGGCATCGACTTTAGTCGATAGGCTGCTTTGGGTTTTAGCAGGTCGATTAAAATCGACGCTACGTTCAGACGGACTTCATGATTATCTATCCGTTCAAATCGTTCGATTTAATTTTTCCTGCAGATTTGCATTTTTTTAATCCGAAAATTATCCGTAATTACGGCTTTTTCCGAATTAAAAATGTAACAAATGCAACTCGCTCAAATCAACATCGCCGAGATGAAATACCCCTTGGACAGTCCGGAAATGCACGACTTTACCTCCAATCTCGACCGCATCAACGCCCTCGCCGAGGGGCAGCCGGGCTTCGTGTGGCGACTGAAGGACGAAAACGGAAATGCGACCGAAATTCAAGCCTTTGATAATCCCGCCTTTATCGTCAATATGTCGGTGTGGGAAGACCCGGAAACGCTGAAAGAATTTACTTACAAAACCGTACACGCCGAGTTTGTGCGCCGCCGCAAAGAGTGGTTTCACCTTATGGGCAAGTCGCATTACGTGCTGTGGTGGGTCGCCGACGGACACCGACCGACGCCCCGGGAGGGTAGAGAAAAATTGGAATATTTGCACAAACACGGCGCGACACAAGCGGCTTTTGATTTCAAAAAGTTGTTTGCGCCGGCATAAAAAAAGCGGGTTGCTCCGA
>JAHDCG010000088.1:0-5364 GCA_020629965.1 Saprospiraceae bacterium
AACTAAAAACTAAAAACCTAATATGGCAAACCAAAACAACCCAACCGCCCCCGACTTCAAGGCCGAAGAAGCCACCGTTTCGGTACAGCAAACCGAGGCGAGTAAACGCTACAAACACGTTTACACCGAAATCAGCCCCGACCGGATAAAATCCAAAGAAACGGACGGGAATGTCGTGACCTTTCGGTCGCTGAATAACTTCGGGCTGCGCATGACTTTTCGGTCGCCCGAGGTGGTGCGGTTTCATTACTCGCGGCGCGGCGTTTTTCGCGATGAGTTTTCCTATGCCGTCTTGCCGGCGGAAGGGGAGAAGACCTATGTGACCGAAGAAAAAGAGGAAGCGGAATATTTCGTTTTGCACACTTCTAAGCTGATTATTCGCATCAATCGCAGCGATATGACCGTCACGATTTCGGACAGTCGCGGCAAGGTTTTGGCGGAAGAATGTGCGCCGCAATACACGCGCAGCACCATTCTGAAAGGCATGACGGATGTGCGCACGGCATTTAAAGCAAAGGAGGGGCAGGCGTTTTTCGGCATGGGCGACAAGGCGAGTGAACTCAATCTACGCGGGCGCAAATTTGAAAATTGGAACACGGACAGCTTCGGTTATCACAAAAATCAAGACCCGCTGTACCGTGCGATTCCGTTTTATTATGCGCTGCACGAAGGCAATGCCTACGGGGTTTTTATGGACAATCCGTACCGCAGCTTTTTTGATTTTGACAGCGAAGAAAACGGCACCGTCAGCTTTACGGCGAAGGGCGGCGAGATGAATTATTATTTCATTTACGGCCCGGAATTGGACGAAGTCGCCGCACGGTACATGCGCCTGACGGGTGTGCCGGAGATGCCGCCGCTGTGGGCTTTGGGTTTTCATCAGTGTCGTTGGTCGTATCATCCGGAGTCGCGGGTGCGCGAGGTGGCGGACAAATTTCGTGACCTGAATATTCCTTGCGACAGCATCTATCTCGACATTGATTATATGGACGGCTACCGCTGTTTCACTTGGGACAAAGAGGAATTTCCCGACCCGAAAACGATGATTGCCGACCTCAAAAAACAGGGCTTTCACACCGTCGTGATGATTGACCCGGGCATTCGCACCGACCGCGACTATCATGTGTATAAAGAAGGCATCGAAGGCGATTATTTCTGTCGCCGCACCAACGGCGAAATCATGCACGGCCCCGTGTGGCCGCCCGACTGCGCTTGGCCCGATTACACCCGCCCCGACGTGCGCGAGTGGTGGGGCAAACTCTATGAAGGACTCTACAACGACGACGGCGTCAGCGGTTTTTGGAATGACATGAACGAGCCGGCCGTTTTCCAAATTACCCGCGCGACTTTCCCCGACGAGGTGCGCCACGACTACGACGGTCACCCGACCAATCACGCCAAAGCGCACAACATCTACGGCATGCAAATGAGCCGCGCCTCGCAGGAAGGACTCAAAGCCCTGCAAACGGAAAAACGTCCGTTTTTGGTGACGCGCGCGACGTACAGCGGCGGTCAGCGGTACTCTGCGGTGTGGACGGGCGACAATGTGGCAACTTGGGAACACCTCGAAATCGCTAACCGTCAATGTCAGCGACTCAGTATTTCGGGCTTCTCATTTTGCGGCACGGACATCGGCGGCTTCGTCGAAGAACCCGGCGGCGAACTGCTCGTGCGTTGGCTTCAGCTCGGCATTTTTCACCCTTTCTACCGCATCCACTCTTCCGGAAATAACCTCGACGGTGCCGCCGAAGCCGAGAAGGATTTGATACGCGCCCTCGAAGAAGAAAACCGGCAAGACCAAGAGCCGTGGGCCTACGGCGAAGAATACACGAAGCACGCGCGCACCGCTATCGAGTTGCGTTACCGTTTGCTGCCTTACGTTTACACGACTTTCCGCCGTCACATTATGAGCGGTAAGCCGATGTTGCGCAGTCTCGCATTTTACGACCAAACCGACGCTAAAGCGGTGGCAAACGAGTCGGGTTTTGTCTTCGGCGAGCACATTTTGGCGTATCCGATTGCCAAAGAAAATGCGACCGAAACCGAGGTTTATCTGCCCAAAGGCAAATGGATTAACTACCACACGGGTGAGGTTTTTACAGGCGGTACGGAGGTAAATATCCCCGTCAGCATCGAAAATTCTCCGATTTTTGTCAAAGCCGGCGCGGTCATTCCGCACTACCCGGTTATGCAATATACGGGCGAAAAAGAGGTGGAGGAATTGACGCTGCGCGTCTATTACGGCAAGGGCTTGACCTACAGCGAACTCTACGAAGACGCGGGCGAGGGCTACGAATTTCTCAACGGCGACTACTCTCTGCGCGAGTTTTATGCCAAAGGCGAGGGCGGCAAATTGACGCTCAAACAGATGAAAGAAGGCAGTCGCAAAAGCAGTTACAAAAACATCCGCATGGAGTTTTACGGCTTCGGTGCGACTCCGTCGGTTGTAAAAGCTGATGATAAGGAAATCGAAGTCACGGCGGGCGAAAACGGCAGTTTCGTCGCGATTGTCAGTGCGGATTTTGAGAAAATTGAAATCAAGTAGGAAATTTGTTGAACTGTTGAATCGTTGAATCGTTGAGCGCGACTACCATAACAGCCGTGCTGATTTGCGGGGTTCTCAACGATTCAACACCTCAACGATTCAACAAAAAAATATGCAGACAGAAACCGCTCCCGTCCGAAGAGTCTTCCTCCTTATCATACAAATCGCCGCCTTTTGCACCTTCGCGGGGCGGGCGTGGCAGCACCTGTTTCAGGATGCGCCGTTTCGCACTTTTTTATGGTCGGAGAAGGAGATGTCGGGTATCGTCGAAACCTTTTTCGGGATGAATTGGAGCGAATATGTGCGCTCGCCCGAGACGGATATTTGGGTAGAAAATATCATTGTCGGTCACGGTTGGTTTTATGTTTTGTGTGCGGTTGCGGTGTTGGTAATACACAAAGTTCCGAAAATTTCGGGCGTGTTGATGTGGTTGGGGGCGGCGGCGTTAGCGGTGTTGGCGTTTTTGTATTACAAAGAAAAATTTTACAACTTCGGGCAGTTTTTGGAGTATTCGCTGCAAATCATGAGTCCGATATTATTGTGGTTTTTGGTCAAAAATCCGGAACAACCGCAGGAGCGATTTATAAAATTTGTTAAAGTTTTAATCGGTATCACTTTTATCTGTCACGGTTTGTATGCGCTCGGTTATTATCCGCGACCGGGACATTTTGTGCAAATGACCATCAGTATTTTGGGTGTGGAAGAAAGCGGTGCCGTTCAATTTCTTAACTTTGCGGGTATCATGGATATTGCGCTCGCCGTGGGTATTTTTTTGCCGCGCAAGGTAGCGATTCCGTTTTTGATTTATGCCTGTATTTGGGGCTTCGGTACGTCGATAGCGCGGGTATGGAGTGAATTTTATTTAGAATTTTGGCAGGAAACGCTGACGCAAAATGCCTGGAAAACCGTGGTACGCGCTTCACATTTTTTGGTGCCGGCGGCGGTTTTATTTTGGGAATTAAAGGCAAAGCCGGATTTGACTTAACCAAAAGTGTCGGATACTTTACCCGCACAAAAAGTCGCTTAATTGAGATTTAAAAAAGTGAAACCAAGAAAAAACGAGTATCCGACACTTGTAATGTATCGCTAAAAAACTCATGTCCGTCAGTGAATTACAAATATAAAAGTAACTACATAGGTGTCTGACACCATATTCACGCAGATAATGAAAAAGTTATGTTTTTTCGAGGTCTTGCGAACAAAAGGTGTCTGACACCGATGTTGAGATTCGCATCGGTGTCAGCCTGTCCCGCACTTCAGTCGGGAACGCTTTTTTCGCTTAAATCTTAGATTTTACTCGCAATATTTTCGCTTTTTACCGGTAGCAGCGTCAGACACCTAAACAGTTACGTATAAAATTTATTAAAATGAAAAAGCATTTCACCCTGTTGTTACTGTTCTTTACCCTCACGGTCTTCGCTCAATCCGATGACTACACCTCCTACTTCACCGGCGACACCACCGACTTTATCACCGAAACCTACCAAAGCGGTCTCCTCTTAGCCGGCGGCGCGGGCGATGACGACAACGGCATGACTTGGTTTTTGGAGCGCAGCGGCGGCGGTGATGTTCTTGTGATAAGAGCCTCGGGTTCGGACGGTTACAATGATTATCTTTTCTCCGACCTCGGCGTTGCGGTCAACAGCGTAGAGACCATCGTTTTTCACAACGCGGAGGCGGCGCAGGATGCTTACGTCCTGCAACAACTCGCCGGCGCGGAGTTGATATTCATTGCCGGCGGCGACCAGTACGACTACTACCAATACTGGAAAGACTCGCCCGTCGAAGATGCGCTGAACGCTCTGATAAACGAAAAAGGCATCACGGTCGGCGGCACCAGCGCGGGCATGGCGATACTCTCTAACTGCTACTACGCCCCCGACGGCGGCAGCGCGGACGACGCGGAAGCACTCGGCAACCCCTTTCACCCCGACATGAGCATCATCGGCAAAGACGACTTTTTGCAAGTGCCTTACACCCAAAATCTCATCACCGACACGCACTATGACCAACGCGACCGCGCAGGCAGACATTTGGCATTTATGGCAAGGCTGACCAATGAACACAACGAGCGTTTTTACGGCATCGCCGCTAACGAATACACCGCCGTTGCTATCGACGAAAGCGGGATTGCTAAAGCATTCGGAGAGCATGATGAGTACCCCGAAGACTTGGTTTATTTTCTGCGCGGCAACTGTCAGGAAGAGTCTGCGCCCGAGGTCATTACCGCCGGCGAGCCGCTTACTTGGAATCGCGGCGGCGCGGCCGTTAAAGCCTATCGGATGCCTGCGACTCAAACGGGCGAACACACTTTCGACCTCAACGATTGGGAAACGGGCACGGGCGGCATTTGGCAAAATTGGACGGCAGTCAACGGCACTTTTTCGAGAACGGAAACGGAAAATTCGGACTGCGCGGACGGCGAGACGGTCAATGTGCAAAATATTGATTACCGGAAAATTACGGTCTTTCCAAACCCGACTGACGGACAAACGACTTTGACTTTTCCGACCGCATTAACGCCGGATGCGGAGGTGAAAATTTTTAACGCAGCGGGGCAGTCGGTTTCAGATTTTGCTTTTGAAATCTCGGAGAATCGCATGACATTGAACGTTGCGAAATTGCCGGCGGGTTTTTATAGTTTGGAAACGGCAGCGGACGGAGTTTTTTATCGGGGGAAGTTGTTTGTGTTGAAGTAATTGTGAACCGAAAACTGCATGTCCGTTAATAACGCACATTTTCAAACCTTGAGAAAGAAAAAAAATTGACCAAAAAAATCGCCGCCCTCCTTGCGCATTACCGCCTCGAAAAACTCCCCG
>JAHDCG010000088.1:5464-8882 GCA_020629965.1 Saprospiraceae bacterium
TTGACCAAAAAAATCGCCGCCCTCCTTGCGCATTACCGCCTCGAAAAACTCCCCGTCGAAGGTACTTTTTACCGCAATACTTACCGCGCTAAAACCTCGACCGACAGCGGATTATCGACCGGAACCGCTATCATCGGTCTGTACACTCACGAACCGAAAAGCCTCTCCCTGTTTCATAAACTTACCCACGACGAAGTTTGGCATTTTTATCACGGCGACCCGTTTGAACTCTACCTGCTGCATCCCGACGGCAGCGCGGAAACGGTAACGATGGGCAGCGATTTTGCGGCGGGTCAGCGGGTACAATTTACGGTACCGGCGCACACTTGGCAGGCGGCGCGTCTGCTGCCCGGGGGCGAATATGCGCTGTTCGGCTGTACGGTCGCGCCGGGTTTTACGCCGGACTGCTTTACGGGCGGCACGCGGTCGGAATTGCTGAAATCGCATCCTCGGCAAGCGCAAATTATCGAAGAATTGGCGGTAGCGGCAGGGGAGGAGAGTCTGCCCGCCGGTTTTAAAGATGCCTGACTTACACCGGTATTTTCCGCTGCTTTTTCCAGCCCGTATAGTACGCGTAAAAATTTTCGTAAGCTAAATTTGCCTCCGCACACAGCACTTTCAGCCGTGCCATCGAGGGCTTAAAAGGCACACTGTATGCCTCCAAAAAGAAGCCCCAAAAATAAGCGGCGGCGCGAAATTCCCGCGCATTCAAATACAGACGACACACCTGCTGCGGCACCGCTGCACTCACCGGGTCATCCGCGTAATCAATCGGCAAAAAAATCATCTCGAATTTAAAAGCAGCGGGCAGTCCGCCGGTCAGCATGATGCCGGCGGCGATAAAACGATTGGACGGTTCGGGCGAGCGCAGCATTTCACCGACGTTTTCGCGGGCGTCCGCGTTATCCGGTTGCAGAAGATAAGATGTATTTTGCTTTTTCAAAAAAGTCGTCCATTCCCTTTCGGTGATTACTTTATCTCCGTAGCGCAGCAACTTTTCCAACGCCTTTTTTTCAATATTTTCACCCAAAACAATGACATCCGCTGCCGCGTAATTATCAAGTCGCTCCGCATTATTTTCAGTCAGCAAAAAGTCGTAATCTAAAGAGGGGCTGCCCGCAACGGCGTATTTTATTTTTGCTGCAAAATCAAATAACGGCGCGGTCCGGCGTAATTTTTTCGCCAATAAATCCTGCACTTTTTCGCGCAGCAAAGGCAGTTTCACTTTGGTCAAAAGCAGTAAGCCCGGAACGGAAATTTTCGGCGATTTATCTTCATTCAACAAAGCAAAAGCAGCTAAAATTTCGGTTTCACTCTGCACCTCCGCCGCCGCAAATGCTTCCCGAAAAGTGTGCAAAAAACGCGAGCGCGGCAGACCCGAAATACGCGACGATTTGACAAAAAGCACGGCTTGCGGCAGCGTGTCGAAGCGATTGCGCTCTAAGGCAAGGTCAAAAAGTTTAGGCAGCCGACCGAGCGCGGCGGGCAAGTCCGTGAGTTCATTGCCGGCTAAGTACAGACTGCGCAAGGCGGTTAATTTTCCGATTTCCGAAGGAATCAACAGCAGTTGATTATTAGTCAAATCCAACCTTTCCAACTTCGGCAACTCACACAGTAACTTCGGAAAACGCCTGAATTTATTACGCTGCAAAGATAAATTCACCAACCGCCGCAACTCGACAAAACGATGCGGCAAACCCGTAAAACCGCAACCGTTGGCATACAAAGTGCGCAGACGCGGCATGTCGCTGATTTGGCGCGGCAGGGTCTGCAAGTCGTTGTCGCTGATGTCGATTTTATACAAAAATCGGCAGCGCAGCAGCGCCTTCGGCAGGTAAGTCATGCTGTTTTGCGAAAGGTCGATTTCCGCCAAATTTTCGGCGCGGTCTAACTGCGGCAACCGATTGATTTTGTTGTTTTTCAAAGACAAAATGCGCAGTTTGGTCAGCTTCGCAAAACTAAAGTCGATGCGCGCGATGTCGTTAAAATCCGCCCGCAGCACGTCGAGATTTTTGGCTTTACCGAGCACTTTCGGCAGTGCCGCGATGCGATTGCCGCACACATCTATATGCGTTAAAGTCGGCGGAATTTTTCGCTCAAAAGGCAAGACTTCCAAGTCACACTGATTGATAATCAGCTTTTGCAGGCGCGACATCGTGCCGATACTCTGCTTGATTTCCTCCGCATTTTCGACATATTCCAAGTGCAAACTCAGCAAATCGGGAAAAACCAAAGGCAAAAATCCAACCTGCGCCAAAGTCTGTTTTTTGCGATAAACAATCAACAAATCTTCGACGGTCGGCAGTTGCACACCCTGCGTCAATTCTAAAGTACAATCCGTCAAATGCAGCAGCGAAAGATTAGGAAAAATCGCTAAATCCGCCGTGCAGACGTGCGTCTCCGTCAGTCCGAGGTAGCGGACGGCGAGCGGATTTTGGCGGGCGGTATGTAGGTTTTTGAACGTCACGGGGGCAAAGGTAACGATTGCCCGGGGCAGAATAATTATTCGTTTTTCCGATGTTTGTCAAATTTTGCGACCGGTAAATTCAGACCTCCGGCAGCTTGGTTTTAGCCTTCCGAAAATTTCCCCCTTTTCCCTGCACCCGCTACCCCAAATCCGCTTATCTTTGGATTTTTGAAATTGTAAAACACGACCGTAAGCATGAATTACAACCAAGTAGCCGAAACTCTCGACACCGCCGCTTTGCACGCCAAGCCCGTTACGCAAATATCTGAAAATCAAGACTTTGACTTGAATGCCGCTTACGCAATTCAAAGCATTTCGATGATGCGCCGCTATCTGCGCGGTGAGCAGCGGGTGGGTTTGAAACTCGGTTTTACCTCCAAAGCCAAAATGGAGCAAATGGGTGTACACGACATGATTTGGGGCCGACTGACCGATGAAATGTACTACTCCGACGGTGATGAATTGAAAAAATCAAACTACATTCACCCCCGCGCCGAGCCGGAAATCGCCTTTTTCATTTCCAAAAAAGTCGATAAAAAAATCACGCTCGACAACGCAAAGGAGTTCGTCTCCGCCGTTGCGGTTGCCATCGAAATCATCGACTCCCGCTACCAAAATTTCAAATTTTCTCTCGAAGATGTCGTCGCCGATAACTGCTCTTCGACGGCTTTTGTCTGCGGAAAAAAATACCCGACGGATACAAAAATTCAAGACATTGCGATGTCTTTAAATGTCAACGGCGAGCCGGTACAAACCGGCAACAGCAACGCCATTCTCGGCAATCCGTGGGAATCTTTCGTCAATGCCGCCCGCTTAGCAAAGGAAAACGGTGAAATTTTGGGAGAAGGCGACGTTATTTTGGCGGGAGCGGCGACTTCTGCGATTTATGTGGAGGTCGGGCAAAGGGTCTCGGCGCAGGCGGAGGGGCTGGGAGAGGTGAGTTTGAATGTT
>JAHDCG010000088.1:8982-14630 GCA_020629965.1 Saprospiraceae bacterium
GAGAGGTGGTACTAAAGAAATCCAAAAAATTCTGTAATCCTGTCTGCCCCGCAGGGTTCAAAAATCCTGTAATCTTGCTTGCCCTTACCGGGTCCAAAAGAATCCTATCTAAAATGGAAGAAGAAAAAAAATACTCGACCGTTCATTACCGTAATTATCTCGGTTTGGACAAAATATTGGATGCACAAAAATTGCGCAGTGAGGCCTTGGACGAAAATCCGGCGCACGAAGAGATGCTGTTTATTATCGTGCATCAGGCTTATGAATTGTGGTTTAAGCAAATCATCCACGAGCTGGAGTCGGTGCTGAAAATGTTTCAGACCAACGATGTGGACGAGCGCAACATCGGCACCGCCATCGGTCGGCTGGAGCGCGTGCGCGAAATCATTAAACTGCTGGTGCAGCAAATCGGCATCATGGAGACGATGACGCCCTTGGATTTCTTGGATTTTCGCAATCATTTGTTTCCGGCGTCGGGTTTTCAGAGCTATCAGTTTCGTATGATTGAAAACATCCTCGGGCTGCCCGAAGAGGGGCGCATGACTTACAACGGCTGTCCGTATTTCAGCGTTTTTGCGGAAGACCGTCAGCGGAAATTGAAAGAAATTTCGGTCACGGGTTCTATCTTCGAGGCCGTACAAAAGTGGCTGGAGCGCACGCCTTTTCTCAAAACGGGCGATTTTAAATTTGTCGAAGCCTACAAAGATGCCGTTGATAAAATGCTGACCCGCGAGAAAAAAGCCATCCGCGACTCGGAATATTTGAACGCCGAAGAAACCGAAATGCGCCTGCAAATGCTCGGCAATACGGACACCTATTTTCAGTCGGTTTTCGACAAAAAAACACACATTAAAGCGCAACACGAGGGCAAAATGCGCCTCAGTTACGAAGCGACTTTGGCGGCACTGTTCATCAACCTGTACCGCGACGAACCCATATTGCACCTGCCTTACCGCCTGCTCACCTCCCTCATCGAAATCGACGAAGGACTGACCACCTGGCGGTACCGACACGCACAGATGGTGCAGCGTATGCTCGGCAACAAAATCGGCACCGGCGGTTCATCGGGTCACAGTTACCTCATGGAAACGGCCGTCAAACACCCGATTTTCAAAGACTTTCACAATATCTCGACGCTGCTCATTCCCCGCTCGGAGTTACCGAAACTGCCGGAAGAATTGATTCGAGAATTGGGGTATTATTATACGCATTTGCATCGGTGGTAAAAAAAGGTTTGAATTGTTGGAGGTTGTTTGAGTGGTTAGAGTCGGTTTGAATTGTTTGAGTCGTTTTTTAAACTTGCATTCGTTGATAAATCGCCGCTCCTTCTTCTTAATCAATTTCTATAACATTACGAAAAACCGCAAGTTCAAGAACAGACTCATATCGCATCCGTCAACTACCAACCATCAACTATCAACCAAACCATGAGAATAAACGGACATTCCCACCTGCTGCCCAATCCGGAAGAAATTCCGCAATTCATGAAAGAAAAAGAAATCTTTTGGATTGACGACGACCGGAAATTTATGCTGCAAAAAAATTGGAAGCGACCCGTTACGGACTCTTCCTTTTTCCTCGACCACAAGCTGGAGTGGATGGAGCGCAATAAAATCGACCATGCCGTAGTGCTTAATTTGTCGCAACTGTACGGCAACGGGCTGCGCTTGGAAGAGATGAAAAAAGTCTTGCGCTTTCAGAATGATTTTAACGCCAAAGTGCAGAGTACGCATCCCGATAAATTTACCTGCGGTTTTGTGGTGCATTCCGGATTTATTCGTGGTGCGCTGTGGGAAATCGAGCGCTGCGTCGAGATACTCGGGCTGCGCGTGCTGTGTCTGCCGACGCATTATATGGACAGCATCGGCACCTGGCGTTCGATTTTTGACGAGGAGATTGAACCGATTTTGGAATTGGCAAATAAATACAATTTGGCGATTGAAGTCCACCCGTATGACGGCGAAAAATTTATTCATCTTGAAAACACCTCCTGGCGGTTTCATTTGGTTTGGATGCTGGCGCAATGCGCGGACTCTTACCACTTTTACACCCTGAATAATTACCACAATCGCTTTCCGAATATCCGCGTTTGCTTTGCGCACGGCGGGCAGTTGGCGCAGATAAATTTGGGGCGCAGAATACAGGGTTTCGACGGTCGCCCGGATTTGTTTCAGGGCAAAAGTCACCCGCGCAGTGCCATCGGACATCCGAATATTTTCTTCGACACATTAGTGCACGACGTCGATAGTTTGGAGCTGATGAAACGCCGACAGGGTACCAACCAAATTCTCGTGGGCTTAGACGACCCTTACCCGTTGGGCGAAATGGAGAGTGCGCCGCAGTCCTCTTATCCCGGAAAATTATTGGATTTGGCGGTGGAGAGAAACGTGATTACAAAAGAAGAACAAGATAAAATGTGGAGCGAAAATGTGCTGCGTTGGTTGGGCGGGGAGTATGCGGAGGATTTGCGGCGGCGGTTGACGAAGTAGGACTTGACGGATACGCGGAGGATGCGGATTTGGCGGATTTGGACGGATTTTTTTAGAAAAAGAAATATGGAATTTAAAATATTATCGGATGCTTTATTACCGGCTTTTCGGGCGGAGGTCGATTTTGACTTGGCGACTGCCGTATCCGCAGTGCAAAAAGATAAAACGCCGTTTGAGTATTTTAAATTTTACAATGCGCTTGCCTCCGTTTATTCTTCCAAAATCGAAGGTGAGGAAGTGGAACCGGACAGCTATTTAAAGCACAAATTTATGCAGGTCGAATTTCAGCCGGATTACACAAAAAAGGCGGACGATTTGAACGCGGCTTATGAGATGGCGGAAACGGAGGATTTGACAGCCGAAAATTTATTGAAAGCGCACAAATTGATTTCTGCAAATCTGCTGCGCGAAAGTCAGCGCGGCACACTGCGCAAAGGACCGATGTTTGTAATGAATGAAGACGACCGCATCGAGTACGTCGCCTGTCGGATTGAGTTAGTAAAATCCGAATTTGAAAAGTTATTCGAGGACATTCGCCTGCTGATTGAAATCGATTTGGGACTCATCGAAGCCTTTTACTACGCGGCATATATTCATTTGGTTTTTCTGAAAATACACCCCTTGAGCGACGGAAACGGTCGCACCGCACGCATGTTGGAAAAGTGGTTTTTGGCGGAAATATTAAGCAACGAAACGGCAACGGCAATTAGTTTGGAGAAAAACTACTACCGAAAAAAGCCGCAGTATTATAACAACATTCGCAAAATCGGTTTGGAATATTCGGAGTTGGATTACGGCAAAAGTTTGGACTTTTTGTTGATGACGGTGAAGATGTTTGATGAGAGATAGGAACGCTGATTTGACGGATTTGGACGGATTGGCACAGATTATAACATGAAAGCATTCTACACATTTCTACTGCTCTTTTGCCTATTCAGTTCTGCTTGCAGGACTAACAAATTAGTGAAAGAAGGGAAAAGCCTTGAGTTAAAAATCACTCAAATTTACTCTACGAAGTTCAAATTTTATCACGAATTAAAATTTACAAGTAAAAAACATCATGGTTTTATCCTTGTAGATAAAAAAGACTCGACACGTATTTCAGATTTTTCCCTTTTGCAGAAAGGCAGAAAGGAGTTGAGGCTTTGTGATATTATTGATTTTAAAGATGAAACCGGAATTAGCTTCAGAGGTCATGCAATTCATAATTTAGTATCATTCGATACCATAAACGGAAAAGAAGTCTATCAATTTGACTTTAGTGACCGGGCAGAAAATAAATATTATCGTATTTGCCCCGAGTTAAAACCAAACCTGTTTCGACTTAAAATCAACCAAAATTAATAGCTATGACTGACAAATTCAACTTGCAACGCTTTAAAGATGCACAAGAACACAGCTACGACCGCGCTTTGCAGGAAATAAAAAACGGCAGAAAGACAAGTCATTGGATGTGGTATATTTTTCCGCAATTCAAAGGTTTGGGACGCAGCGAAACCTCCAAAAAGTACGCAATAAAAAGTAAAGAGGAAGCTGTTGCTTACTTTGAGGACGAAACCTTACGTGAACGCTTACTCGAAATTACCAAAGCATTTTTAGCAAATAATGATAAAAGCGCGCATAGTATTTTAGGCAGTCCGGACGATGTGAAAATGAAATCCTGTATGACACTTTTCGATTTGGTGCAATCGGAAACAGACATTTTTCAACAAGTTTTAGATAAATTTTACGAGGGCAAACAGTCTTACAGAACAAGAAAAATGCTTAAAGAATGAGCCTAAACTGCTCCGTTTTAACTACTGACAGATTAGAGCAAATTCAGCGTAAAATCATAAAAAATCATCCCGACTGAAGTACGGGACAGGTATCAATCAGCGTAGAAAAATTTAAACAAAATCAGCGTAAAAGAAAAGCAAAAATGAACTACCAACCCACCCTCACCTTCGCCCGCCGCGCCGATAAAGACGACCCACTCCGCGCCTACCGCGACCGCTTTCACCACCCCCTGCGCCCCGACGGCACACCCTACATCTACCTCTGCGGCAACTCCCTCGGTCTGCAACCCAAGTCCGTCAAAGCCGCCATCGAACAAGAACTGACCGACTGGGCAAATTACGGCGTAGAAGGTCACTTTCACGCCGAAAACCCGTGGATGCCCTACCACGAATTTCTGACCGAAAACATGGCAAAAGTCGTCGGTGCCAAGCCCGTCGAGGTTGTCGTGATGAACACCCTGAGCGTCAACCTACACCTGATGATGGTCTCTTTTTACCGCCCGACTAAGCTGCGGTACAAGATTATGATTGAGTTCGACGCCTTTCCTTCGGACAAATACGCGGTCGAGTCACAACTGAAATTTCACGGTTACGACCCCGCCGACGGTCTCATCGAACTGCGTGCCCGTGAAGGTGAAGTCTGCCTGCGCCACGAAGACATCGAAGCCAAAATCGAGAAATACGGCGACGAAATCGCCCTCATCATGCTCGGCAACACCAACTACTACACCGGTCAGTTTTTCGACATGAAACGTATCACGGCGGCGGGTCACGCGCGGGGCTGCACGGTCGGTTTCGACTGCGCCCACGGTGCCGGTAACGTCGATTTACAACTGCACGACAGCGGTGCGGACTTCGCGGTTTGGTGCAGCTACAAATACCTCAACAGCGGTCCCGGCAGTCTCGGCGGCTGCTTCGTACACGAGCGACACGCGTACAAAAAAGACCTGCCCCGCTTCGCCGGTTGGTGGGGACACAATAAGGAAACCCGCTTCGGAATGCGCGACGGCTTCGACCCGATACCCGGCACGGAGGGCTGGCAACTCAGCAATCCGCCCATCCTCAGCATGGCGGCGGTCAAGGCTTCCTTAGAAATTTTCGCGGAAGCCGGCATGCAAAACCTCCGCGCCAAAGCCGTAAACCTTACCGGGTATTTGGAGTTTCTATTGGACAATTTGGAGAGTGAGCGGATTAGTATTATTACGCCGCGAAATCCGGAGGAGCGCGGTACACAACTTTCCATTGCGGTTAAAGATGCGGATAAATCGCTTTTTGATAAGATTACGGAAGCAGGAGTTATTGCGGATTGGCGGGAGCCGGATGTGATTCGGGTAGCACCGGTGGCTTTGTACAATTCTTATGAAGATGTTTTTAATTTTGTTGA
>JAHDCG010000088.1:14730-24661 GCA_020629965.1 Saprospiraceae bacterium
AATGAACAAAATCACAATAGTAGGAGCCGGTCTCTGCGGCACGTTACTCGCAGTCCGCTTAGCACAACGAGGCTACGATGTAAATCTGTATGAAAAACGCGGCGACATGCGACTCGACCATGTTGACGCCGGCAGAAGTATCAATTTAGCCCTATCGGCAAGAGGCCTCAAAGCCCTTGACCGCGTCGGCCTCAAAGAAGACATGGAAGCCTTTTGTATTCCGATGAAGGGGCGCATGATACACCCCGCCGGCGGTGATTCTTTTCACTCGCCGTACAGCGGTCGTCCCGAAGATTTTATCAATTCCATTTCGCGCGGCGGTCTGAATATTGCCTTGTTGAATAAAGCGGAAGAGTACGATAATCTCAAAATTCATTTTAATCAAGGCTGTCAATCCGTTGATTTAGAGACCGCTACGGCAACTTTTAAAGATTATGAAACGGGCGAAATACAAGAAGTGAAAGCCGACATTGTCATCGGCACCGACGGTGCCGGCTCGGCGGTGCGCAAGAGTATGATGGCAAAAACGACGACGCTGCTGTTCAATTATTCTCAACATTTTTTGCGGCACGGCTACAAGGAATTGAGCATTTTACCAACGGCGGACGGTGGCTGGCAAATCGAGAAAAATGCTTTGCATATTTGGCCGCGCGGCGAGTTTATGATAATTGCTTTGCCGAATTTGGACGGCAGTTTTACCGTCACTATGTTTCACCCTTTCGGCGGCGAAAACGGCTTTGACGCGCTCGATACCGAGGAGAAAGTACGGGCGTTTTTTGAAAAAGAATTTCCCGAATTGTTGCCTTATATGCCGCATTACGTCCGGGAGTATTTTGAAAATCCCGTCGGCACTTTGGGCACTATCAAGTGCTACCCGTGGCAGGCTTACGGCAAGGCGTTGATTATGGGCGATGCGGCACACGCGATTGTGCCTTTTTACGGGCAGGGCATGAATGCGTCTTTTGAAGATGTGCGCGTTTTTGACGATGTTTTAAATGAGCATGAGGGCGAAGATTGGGAAACGATTTTTACCAAATTTCAAGACCTGCGCGCCGAAAATGCCGAAGCGATTGCCGAGTTAGCGATGGATAATTTTACGGAAATGCAGGACCGGGTGGACGATGAGGATTTTAAGAAAAAACGTAAATTGGAAATGCAGTTAGAGCAGCAATTTCCGGAGTATTATTCCAAATATTCACTCGTCACTTTTAAGCCCGACATTCCTTACGCAGAGGCGATGCGCAAGGGGCGCGCGCAGGATGATTTGTTGTTGGAGATTGTGGAGGAGAATGAAAATCCGGATTTGGCGGCGGTTATGGAGCGCGTGAAAAGTTTGTGACAAGTGTGACTTGATAGATAAGCGGACAACGCGGATTTAGCGGATTAAGGCGGATTTTTCTTTTTCGATAAGACCAAAACAAAGTCTTTACTTACTTTTGCCCGCCGAAAACGCAAAGCACAAAACTTTAGACGAGACAGCAATGTTTCTCAAAAGTAAAAAACAGATATAAAACGTGTGGCTTAAAACGTGAAATTAAGTTACCGAAAACTAATAAACGCGGGGACACCGTCAACCGACAACCGTCAACCGTCAACCGTATAAAAAATGAGTTTTTTTAAGAAATTTTTCTCCAAAGAAAAGAAAGAAGACCTCGATAAGGGTTTGGAAAAAACCAAAACCGGGATTTTTGACAAACTGTCACGCGCCGTTGCCGGCAAATCGACCGTAGATGATGAGGTGCTCGACGAACTGGAGGGAATACTCATTTCTTCGGATGTCGGTCTGGATACGACCATCAAAATCATCGAGCGCATCGAGGCGCGGGTGGCACGGGATAAGTACATCAATACCTCGGAGTTGAACGGCATTTTGCGTGACGAAATCGTGCAGCTTTTGTCCGAAAATAACACGACCGACATTGAAGATTTCAGTGTGCCGACGGCAAATAAACCGCACATCATTATGGTCGTCGGCGTCAACGGCGTCGGAAAAACCACCACCATCGGTAAGCTCGCGCACCAATACAAAAAGCAAGGGAAAAACGTCCTGCTCGGCGCGGCGGATACCTTTCGCGCGGCGGCGGTGGATCAGCTCAAAATCTGGGCAGACCGCGTCGGCTGCAATTTTTTCAGCAAAGGCATGAATACCGACCCGGCGGCGGTCGCCTACGAAGCGGTCGATATCGGTAAGGCATTCGGCAGCGATGTGGTCATCGTCGATACGGCGGGGCGTCTGCACACCAAGGTCAATTTGATGAACGAATTGGGTAAAATCAAACGCTCCATCGAAAAAGCGTACCCCGGTGCGCCGCACGAAGTCCTCTTGGTTTTGGATGCCACGACGGGTCAAAATGCCATCGAGCAAGCCACACATTTCACTAAAGCCACCGACGTCACCGCCCTCGCGCTCACCAAACTCGACGGCACGGCAAAAGGCGGTGTCGCCATCGGTATCAGCGACCAATTCAAAATTCCGATTAAATACATCGGGGTAGGCGAGGGCATCGAACAGTTGCAGGTTTTTAACAAACAGGCGTTTGTCAAATCGCTGTTCGGCGATGAGAAATTGACGCAGGAGGGGCATCGGACGCGGTATGAATAAGGCAAGTTTGAGTTGTTAGAATGGTTTGCTTTGTTGGAGTTGTTGAGTGGTTATGCCAACCTATTTCGTCGTGTTTGTAGAGACGTGGCATTGCCGCGTCTTCCTGAGGGACAAAAAGGTAAAAACAGCTAAACCTAATTACGAAAGAAATTTGCCGTTCAGCCAACCGCTTCCGCCGTGCTTGTACAGACGCAGGAAAACGCGTCTCAGGTAAGAACAGCAATTTAAAACGGCATTTACTTTCGGCAAAAAAACGCATTCCTTAAAATTAAATCTCATGAAAAACTTCCTTATTTTCTGCGCATTATTCCTCTCACACACCGCTTTTGCCCAAGTCGGACTCAACCTCACCTCACACCTCGACGCCGCAGAAATCCCCGATTTTTCTCCCGCCGTAAAACTTTCAAACATCCAAAATGCAGCCGCAACTTCCGTTTTAAATCTGCCCGAAACCCCGCCGCCTTTTCTGCAAAAATATTACAACTACAACGACCTCGCTTTTTTCTGCAAAGTCGAAGTACAGTTAGAAAAAGCCGTTACTTTTCCCGTGAAATTTCGCCTCGGCAGCGTAGATTATGTCGATATGTTGGAAGGAAAATAAAGGCAAATCGGTCGAAATTCGCACAAAAAAATACTATGCAAGTTACTATCATCGGCGCAGGCATCGCCGGACTTACCGCCGCTAATTATCTGCACCGCGCCGGCGTCGGCGTACAAATGCTCGAAGCCACCGACAGCCCCGGCGGTCGCATCAAAACCGAAGAGAAAAAAGGCTTTCTGCTCGACCGCGGCTTTCAGGTCTTTTTGACCGCCTATCCCGAAGCCCGACAACTTTTAGATTACCGAAAATTAGACCTGCAAACCTTTCTGCCCGGTGCGATACTGCTGCAACAGGACGGCAGCCGCGACCGCATCGGCGACCCGCTGCGCGATTTTTCAAGCCTGCTGCCTACCTTGACCGCGAGCGTCGGCGGCTTTGGAGATAAACTGCGCATTTTGCGTCTGAAAATGCGACTTGCCGGCATGAGTATCGACGAGATTTTTCGGCAGGAAAACAAGACGACTTTGCGGGCTTTGCGCGAAGATTACGGCTTCGGAGATAAAATCATCGACCGTTTTTTCGCCCCGTTTTTCAGCGGGATTTTTCTCGAAACCGAGTTGCTGACCTCTCGCCGCATGTTCGATTTTGTCTTTAAAATGTTCGGCGAAGGCGATGCCGCCGTGCCGCGTGCGGGGATACAGCAAATACCTTTGCAGTTGGCGGATAACTTGCCGGCGGGCAGTATTTTATTTAACAAAAGAGCGGAAAAAATCGAGGGCGGCACGGTGACTTGTACCGACGGCAGCATTTATACCGCCGATAAAATCTTGGTCGCAACCGAGGCAACGGGTTTGATTTCAGAATTAAAACCGACCGTAAAAACCCGCTTCGTCAGCACCACGCACGTACATTTTACGACAGACAAAGCACCTTTGGAAAAAGGCATTATCGCGCTTAATACCGATAAAAATCGCTTGGTCAACAACGTATGTGTCATCAATAAAGTCTCGGATAAATATGCGCCCGCCGGTCAGCATCTGATATCGCTCAGCGTGGTCGGCAAGCGCGGTTTTTCCGACGAAAATTTAGAGCGGAAAATAAAAACGGAGCTAAAAAAATACTTTGGGGAGGAAGTTGAAAAATGGCAGCATTTAGACACGCGCCACGTCGAATATGCGCTGCCCGAACAAAAAGAAGTGCAACACGACCTCGGCACCGAAACACAAAAAATCACCGACAAACTCTACGTCTGTGGTGATTTTTTGCTCAACGGCTCCATAAATGCCGCCATGAAAACGGGCAGAAAAGCGGCGGAAATGATAGGGTGTTGAAATGTTGAATCGTTGAATCGTTGAAGTGTTGAGAACCCTACGCAAAAGCGCAGCTATTGAGATTTACGCGCTCAACGATTCAACAACTCAACAATTCAACAACCCCTCAATTCACGATTTTATCCGCACAGGAAGACGAGGCAAAAGCATTCGGCTTGGCTTTGAAAACGAAGCCCATACCGAGGATGTAGCCCATTGCCTCTTTAAGTGCCGTATTGGATTTGAACGAGGGGTCGGTGTTGATGTCGGCGTGTACTTCCAATTCCACGTCGTATTTATCCAACAAATCGCAGAGGGCGTAAGCGATTTCGACCGACTTGCCGACCTCGTTAATCATGCGTTCTTTCAGCGACATTTTTTTGGTGGATTTGTCGCTTGAGATGTACATAAATCCGCCTTTCTTTTCCCGCAAAAAGACGATGACGGTCGCGTATTCCGTCGTGTTGCTGCGTACCTGACTGTCGGTACCGATACACACTTTCAGGCGGTGTCCGTCCGCTTGCTCGCGTTGAATGGTTTTTTCGACTGCATCCTTTATCGGCAGTTCGATTTTCTCTCCGTTAAATTTTCTCCATTTTTTCATGACTCTTTTTTTTGTAAAAATAAGGCAGTCGATTTGAAATCGCAATAAAATTCCGTACTCTTAACCCAATCTTTAAGTAAAATTTACAAAGCCTAAAGAGTGAAAACGCGGAAATAGTTCCGAAATTTTTAAAAAATGAACGTCGGCAAAAGACAAGCGGAGTATTTTTGGAAAAAGGCGAAAATTAACCTTAGTTTTGCGGCGAACTTAACCAAATTATTTATACCAAAAAGAGACAGGAAAATCATACTGCTAACCACAGAAAATCAGAACGGTTTTCTAAGATAGAACGGCATCTTAACTCAAGCACGAATGAGTCTAACATCTAATGTCTAAAATCTAACGTCTCCCGCCACCACCACAAAATGGATAAAATAGTAACACTCGACGAGTTTATCATTCGTCGTCAAAAAGACTCCGAACTCGCTTCGGGCGCACTCACCGGCTTGCTGCGCGACATCGGTATCGCTTCTAAAATTGTCAGTCGAGAAGTCAACAAAGCCGGTTTGCTCAACATACTCGGCGTGGCAGGCTCGGGCGATAATGCGACCGGAGACACGGTGCAAAAACTCGATTTGTACGCCAACGAAAAACTCATCGAATGCCTGACCAACAGCGGGGAATGCGCCGGTATTGCCTCCGAAGAAAACGAAGACTTTGTGCAGCTCAACGCCGTCACCGATAAAAAAGCCAATTATCTGGTGGTTTTCGACCCTTTAGACGGCTCTTCCAACATCGACGTCAACGTGTCGGTCGGCACTATTTTCGGTATTTACCGCCGCAAATCCGATGCCTCGGAGGCGGTGAATTTACAGGATTTTTTGCAGAAAGGAACCGACCTCGTGGCGGCGGGTTACGTGCTGTACGGCACCTCGACGCTGTTGGTTTACACGACGGGCAGGGGCGTCAACGGCTTTACGCTCGACCCGAGTATCGGTGAATTTTGCCTGTCGCACCGCGATATTCAGATACCCGCCACGGGGCGTTATTACAGCGTAAATCAGGGTTATTATTTAAAATTCGACGTAGAAATGCGCCGCTATATCGACTACTGTTCCGACCTTAATTTGCGCTTGCGCTACATCGGCAGCATGGTCAGCGACATCCACCGCATTTTGTTTCAGGGCGGCATTTTTCTCTACCCGAATACACGCAAACACCCGCAGGGCAAACTGCGTCTGCTGTACGAATGCAACCCGCTTTCTTACATTGTCGAGCAGGCGGGCGGCAAGGCGATAACGGCGCAACTGGAACGCATTATGGAAATACAACCGCGCTCACTACACCAGCGGGCGACCATTGCCATCGGCTCGCCGGATATGGTAGATGAGATGAAAGAGTTTGTAGAACGGTACAATCCGGCTTTAAACGGAGAATAAATGTCAATTATCTGATTGCTTTTACTATTGTCCCGTCAGAGATAAATACAGATTTACCGTCATAATCGCAGCTACCGCCAAACCGAGAACGCGCAGCCACCTGCCGTTTTCGCGGCGAATCTTTTGGGCTTTGGCTTCTGCTTCGAAGTCGGAAAACTTGATGTGACCGGCGGCGAAAAGGTACATATAGATGCCGGCGCAGAGAAAGATAAATTCCGTGACGGGTGCAATGTAATTGAACATTCTTTGGATTTGAAGGTCGCGCGGACAGCGTGTGTGCCGGTGCGGACGTTAATGAAAAAACGGTAAAACCGAGTCGAGACGGCAAAAGTGAGAAAAATATCGCTTTCATTTCTTATTTTTGCGGTCTTGATTTCCTGTAAACATTACTTCCTTGCATGAGAATACTGCAACTGTGTAAAAAGTTTCCTTACCCGCTCAACGACGGCGAGTCGATTGCCGTCACCAATCTGAGCAAGGCACTGAGTCGCTTGGGCTGCGAGGTGACGCTGCTGTCGATGAATACGAGCAAGCACTGGTTCGACCCGCGAGATTTGCCGCCGCATTACAATCATTACGCAGCCATGCGTTTCGTCGATGTCGATAATCGGCTGCGTCCCGTCGGTGCTTTTACCAATCTTTTTTCTAAAGAAAGTTACCACGTGACGCGCTTTGTATCGTCGGCATTCGAGGCGGCTTTGGTCGAGTTGTTGCAGAAAAACGATTACGACATCGTGCAGTTGGAGTCGTCCATTTTGACACCTTATATAGACACGATTCGCAAGCATTCCAAAGCGACGATTGCCATGCGTTCGCACAACGTAGAGCACGAAATTTGGGACAGAATAGCCGACAATACTCGCCTTGCCCCCAAACGTTGGTATCTGCGCAATGCCGTGAAAAAACTCCGCACTTTCGAGGTAGCTGCCCTCGCCGCATACGACATTCTCATTCCGATAACTTACCGCGACGAAAAGATATTTCGCAAACTCGGCTACACCGGCAAAACGGTCGTCACACCCATCGGCATCGACGGGCAGGACTACGCGGCGGATTGGTCGAGCTACGAAAAGCCGCTGTCGCTTTCCTTTATCGGTACCCTCGACTGGATACCGAATCAGGAGGGACTGTTGTGGTTTTTGGACAACGTCTGGCAGCGCATCCGTGCCGAATTTCCGACTTTAGAGTTTCACATTGCCGGCAGAAATACGCCGAAAAAAATGCTGGAAATGCAAATTCCCGGTGTCACTTTTCACGGAGAGGTAGAGAGTGCGCGCGCCTTTTTAAATCAGCACAGCGTCTCGATTGTACCCCTGCTCAGCGGCAGCGGTATGCGGGCGAAAATACTCGAAGCGATGGCACTCGGCAAGGTCGTATTGACTACTTCCGTCGGCGTAGAAGGCATCGAAGCCAAAGACCGCGCGGAGTTGCTTTTGGCGGATACGCCGGATGATTTTATGCGGCAAATTCGGTGGTGTCACGAACACCAAAATATCCTGCAAATGCTGGGCGCGGAGGCACAGGAATTGATAAATCGAGAGTACGATAATTTGAATGTGGCGAAGCGGTTATTGCGGGTTTATGAAGGGGTAGTCGAGGGGAAGGCTTTTACGGCAATGAAAGGGGAGGAGTAGTGATGTACGATGTACGATTTTGGATAGGTGATCTTTTATCTGCTGTCGGAGGGAAGCAACGGAGCGCGGATGGTTTCTGTGAGAATTTGTTTTATTGCTCTTCACGAGTCCTGTTTCCGTCACCGTTTAGCCGTTTGGCGTCCGTCGGGTAAATTCTGCAATCCGGCTTCCTTTTCCCAAAAAAACAAAAAGCAAAACAGGCAATCATAAAAAGATTCCCTAATTTTGCGCTAATCAAAAGCCCTATTCAAAACAAGAAAACCGGACAGCAAATTCAACCAAATTTTTCAAGAATAAACGGTAGCCGTTCACCAACCAACAACTACCAACCACCAACCATCTTATGAGAGTATTCCTCGACAACGCAGCCACCACGCCCCTCGACCCGGAAGTAATCGCCGCTATGACCGATGCCATGCAAAATCTGCCCGGTAATCCGTCTTCCATTCACAAAGAAGGACGCACGGCGCGCACCGCGATTGAAGAGGCGCGCAAGACGATTGCGAATATTTTGAATGTGTCTATCGGAGAAATTTTCTTTACTTCCGGCGGTACGGAAAGTAATAATACCGCACTGAAATGTGCGGTGCGGGATTTGGGTGTCGAGCGCATTATTTCCGTCAAAACGGAGCACCACGCGGTCTTACACACGCTCGATTGTTTGAAAAAACACAACGGCACCGAAGTTGTCTATTTAAACATCGACAACCGAGGTAAAGTCGATTTGGAGCACTTGGAAAATCTGCTGCAAGATAGTGAAACCAAGACCTTGGTCAGCATCATGCACTCCAATAACGAAATCGGCACGTTGAACGACCTCGCGCGTATTTCCGAAATTTGTGAGGAAAATAACGCTTACTTTCACACCGACACCGTACAGACCGTCGGCTACTTTCCGCTTGATTTTGATAAAATTAAAGTCTCTTTTGCCACCGGCAGCGCACATAAATTTTACGGTCCGAAGGGTATTGGTTTTCTCTACATCAACAACGACAATCTCATCAAACCCTTCATCGACGGCGGCGCACAGGAGCGCAACATGCGCGGCGGCACCGAAAATATTTACGGCATCATCGGCATGGGGAAAGCCCTGCAAAAAGCGGTCGATAACATGGAGGTCAGAATGGCTTATCTGCACGACCTGCGCACCTATTTGATGCAAAAACTCACCGAAAATTTTGAAGACGTCCGCTTCAACGGCGACTACGACGGCAATTTTCATCCCAAGGTTTTATCCGTTTCTTTCCCGCCTTCGGCGAAAGCGGAAATGATGCTTTTTAATCTCGACATTTCGGGTATCAGTGCTTCGGGCGGCTCGGCTTGCAGCTCGGGTATCGACGTGGGGTCGCACGTGTTGGCGGCAGTGGGAGAGGGTGCCGGTCGCGCCACGATTCGCTTTTCTTTTTCTCACCATAATACGAAAGAAGAAATGGATTATTTAACGGAGAAGCTGCGAAAATGTACGCCGGTGAAGGTGGCGGCGGCGGTTTAGTTTTTGGTTTGAGTTTGTTTGAGTTGTTGGAATGGTTTGAGTCGTTTCCTGCATAACTTTCCCGGTATTACCATATTGGGCTAAAAGATAGCATGCCGTTGGCATTACCCGGTAGAGAAAATTCCTTAAATAATCGGTTACGCACAAAACAAAATATGCGAACCGGTCTTGCCCTCGTAAATCGTAATTTTCCGCGTCTCATAACCCGGCATTTACATACCGGGCTGAAGTATCCCGTGCCGTTGACATTAACGGTAGAGAAAATTCCTTAAATAATCGGTTACGCACAAAACAAAATATGCGAACCGGTCTTGCCCTCGTAAATCGTAAATCGTAAATCGTAAATCGTAAATCGTAAATCGTAAATCG
>JAHDCG010000238.1 GCA_020629965.1 Saprospiraceae bacterium
CATCCGCCGGAGGCGGGAAGATATAGGCACGAGGCGAGAGCCTCGCGCCAACTGATCCGCCTCCGGCGGAATTGAAAGTTCGTTTGCTCGGTTCCGCCGGAGGCGGGCTAATATAAGACACCTTGAAAGGCGAGCAAGGGAAGACCCTCACGCCGACTGAGCCAACTTATTTTCTTACGTTTATAACTAAAAGTTGTACCCTCTCTCCTCTCCCCCTTTTCCCTCTCCCCTCAAAACTTCACCACCTTCAAATATTCCCTCTCCCCTCTCCCCGTCTCCGCAACCAAAATAAAAACCCGGGCACCAAATCCCTGAAAATCAAAACTTTGCGTACCCGCAGCAAACGTATCATTCGCCAAGATGCGCACAAGATTTCCCTGCATATCATAGACCGACAGTTTAATTTCCGCACTTTCCGTGAGTTTTAAATTGATAAAATCGCCTTCGGCAATCGGATTGGCGGCGGTGAGCGAGACGGTTTCTTTTTGCAGCGTTTCCGCTGTATTACTCGTCATCGGCGGCGTGCATTCGATTTCCAAATCCTGACAAAACATGCGCGTTGCCAAGGTGCAGTCCAACACAAACGGATTGGGCAAATCCTCTTGGTACGAGCCGATTAAGTAGGTGCGGTCGTACTCGATTTGGTCGGCGGGGTCTTGGATGTGCCACTCGCAGAGGGTCTGTCGCTGCGACTCGAAATACTGCGGGGCGTTACCGTCGATTTCCTCACCGTACACGGCATAGGTGTAAAACATCGCGCGGGCAGCGTTGCCTTTGTGGTCTTCGCGCGGCTCGAAAAAACCGTTGATTTGCTCGCTGTACAGGTCGATATTGGCGGTCGGCACGCTCGATTGATTGAAGTCGAGGTAGTACCAGTTATCGGTCTGCGCATCGGGAATGTCGGCGAAAGGAAAGTTGCTGCGGTCGCTGTTGACGTTGATGCGCGTCGGGTACAGATTGTGCAAATCGAACTCATTGCCCGTACCTTCCAAAAAGCTGCGCGGCATGGTGTGCTCGGCGTTGATGCCGGCGGCAAAAGCATTTTGCGAAGGGTCGCCGTTGCCTAAATTTATCGTAAAACCCGTATAAACACAGGACACAAAACCGTTGACGTTGTAAATGTCGGCGTACAGCACATCGCGGGCAAAATCGCTGCCGGGCGTACTGTTCGGACGAAAGAAGTCTTTGACGGCATCCGCCAATTCTTCGCCTTCCAAGTCGGTAAAAAGCGGTTGGTGAAATTGAGCTTGCGCCGTAAAAGCAGTGAGCAGCAGGGCAAAAAGTAAGTGGTATTTTGACATAAAATATTTTTCGGCAAAGGTAAGGTAAAGGTTGGAAAGGTTGACAGGTTGCAACGCTCGGATTGTGCTGTTATGCAATGAAAAAGCCGTTTTCTCGGTCGGAGAAAACGGCTTTTTGGATTGGCGCAGTTGTCAGATTACGCTAATTGCGCTTGACCTACCCGTGAGTTGACGGGCATTTTGGCAAACTCGATTAAATCATTACTCAACTGCTTGCGGTGTGTGATAAACAAACCGTGCGGCGCGTCGTCGTACTTTTTATACGTGTTGTTCGGAATGAGTTTTGCGGCGCGGTCGGCGGAAGTTGCCATAGGCACCGTTTCGTCTTCCTTACCATGTACAATTAAAGTCGGTACGTTCATGCTCTTGGCATCGGCAACAAAATCACCATAAGCCCAAGCCTTTGCGGTTTCCTGCGTAGCAATCGGGTCGGCACTGTTCGCCACCATGTGGTAGTAGTGCATCAGTTCGTCGCTGACCGGTTGACTCAAAAAACTGACGCCAAAAAAGCCTTTGTTAAAATCCGTCAAAAATTTCTGACGGTCGCTTTTCAGGGCGTTCATAATTTCTTTCAAATCTTCTTCCGGCACCCCGTTGGGATTATTCGCCGTTTTTACAATCGAAGGGACGACCGAACTCACCAGTGCCGCACGGGTCACCCGCTTGCCGCCGTGACGCGTAAAGTAACGCGCGACCTCACCGCCGCCCATACTGAAACCGACGAGCATTACATCCTGTAAGTCCAATTCGTCGAGCAATGCCGCCAGGTCATCGGTCATTGCATCGTAGTCGTAAGTCGTACCGGTGCGGGAAGATTTACCGAAGCCGCGACGGTCGTAAGTAATGACGCGGAAACCCGCTTCCAGTAAGTCCTGTACTTGGTATTCAAACATGATACCGCTCAGGGGCCAACCGTGAATCATCACAATCGGCGTACCTTCGCCTTTGTCTTCGTAGTAAATTTCGACGGGGTGACGGCCTTGACCGTCGCGCTTTAAAATAGCCATAATATTTTTATGTTTTTGGTTAGAAAATAATGCGAAAGGAAAGAAAAAACAAGGTGAGATTAAATTACCCGACCGTGCGGGATTTCTTAGATTTCGTTATCGGTAGAAAGGATGAGGGGGGAAATTGTTCGGTATGCGGGGGTTTTCCCGGCATTAGTGTCCGCGTGAAAATCTCCCGGCACTAACGTACCGGGCTGAAGTGCTTCGTGCCGTTAGCACTTTTGGGTTTGGGTATTTACTCGGACTTTGTACAGACACGGGAAATTTGTCTCTATCGCTTCGGCAACCGAAAACTTCAAAAAAAAAAAGAGCGTCATTTTTTCGTACAGAAAAAATGACGCTCTTCCGGTAAAATTTCAGTTTTAGCAGTGGCGACCGTCAACCGTTCACCGGCTACCGTCCACCGTTTTACTCCGCACTAAACTGATTACAACCGAAATCGGCATTCGTCAAAATGTGCGCATTTTCTTTACGCTCCGAGTCGATAACGGGCAAAACGAACATCGAACTGCTGCTGCCGTCGCCGAGTACATCGCACTCTCCGAGGTTATTTTGTTGTGCTTCTTCTTGTTCCCAGTGGTTACAATTTTTGCAAGTGGCTTCCATAATTTTATAAATTTTTTAGATGATTGTCAAATAAGATTTCTGTAAGTACAAAGCAAATGTAGGGCTATTTGTTTACATAATCAACACATTATCAGTAGTTTAGAAAAAGACTAAATAAGGATTTGGGCAGTATGTGAAAATTGCGGGCGGTTAAGGTTCCATTAAAATTTTGCTTCCGGGTTACAACCTCCCCTTTCTTTTCGTTCTCTTTGCGGAAAGTCAGACTAATTTATTTCGACTCATAAATTTACTCTTAAAATGAAGAATTACCTTTTTTTACTCCTTGCCCTGCCCTTGTTTTTTACCGCTTGCAGCGACGATGAAGTCAGCATCAGCGAAGAAAACACCTTGAATTACGACGGCGCGAATTTTTCCGCCCCGCAGTTGCCCGCCGATGATTACGAAACCGCCGCGCGCTTCTCGATTGCCGACATCAATAACACAGAAGGAGATACTTTAACTATGATAGAAGTGTATTTTCAGGATGTGCCGATACAGCCTAACGTCGTTGTTTACGGTGCCGGTGAAAACGGTCGCCCCGGTGCGGAGTTATATCGTGCGGACATCGGCACGGTCGCTCAACCTAACAGT
This sequence comes from Saprospiraceae bacterium, assembly GCA_020629965.1. Taxonomy (GTDB): domain Bacteria; phylum Bacteroidota; class Bacteroidia; order Chitinophagales; family Saprospiraceae; genus JAHDCG01. The sequence continues at coordinate 3,506 of JAHDCG010000238.1, forward strand.
TGGACGCGCCACTCTTTGACTACACCGCTGCCCGTCGGTTCGGAAGAAATTTGGCTCGCCGTCACCATGACTCATCAAGGCACTTGGCGATCGGTCGGCTGCGACGAAGGCCCCGCCGATGAGAACGGCGATTTGATGTTTGTTAATTCGGAAAATACTTGGACAACGCTGCGCGAATTTACCAACGGACAAACCAGTATCAACTGGAATATTCGCGGAATACTGGAGTAGTTGGTAGTTGGTAGTTGATGGTTGGCGGTAGGTACGGAAATTTACCTTAACTTCTCTCCATAAACACAGCTTCCGTATTAACGCTAAAATTAAAAAAGCGGGTTGCTCTTAAGTAGGTGACGGTATTTATTTCGGTAAATTTAAGGACAAGATTTTTTCGTATATTTTCTTTAAAAAATCAGTGCATAGCCGTAGCTACGGACTTATTTTTTGGAGGAAATAGGCGGAAAAAGATGTTTTTAAATTACCGAAATAAATGTTGTCACCTACTTAATCGGAGCAACCCGCTTTTTTTATGCCGGCGCAAACAACTTTTTGAAATCAAAAGC
>JAHDCG010000089.1:0-10226 GCA_020629965.1 Saprospiraceae bacterium
TAATATTCTTTTCACCCGTCGTAGCGTATTCGTGTGAAAGTTCTGTATCACTCGAAGTAATTTGAATTTCCTCTTCTTCAAATTTTATCCAATTGAGATGTAAATGACCGAAGTAAGGCGGCAGCAGCAGCTTTACGGTTTTGTGAATTCTGATTTCCCTGTCCGTTTTCAGAGGATTTTGCGGACTGCCGAATTTTTCTCCCCAATACAGCGGAACTTCGTGCATGGTTAAAGATGAAGGTAAATCGCAGGGACCGGTTTGCGCAAAAAGCGATACGGTCAGTAAAAAGGAAAGCAGCAGAAATGTGCTTATTTTTTTCATGATATTAAGGTTTAGACATACTTTAGCCGGGGTAGTCATCGTGATTTGATGAAAACCAAAAAAAGTATGAGAGTTAAGAAATTATGTTTTTAAACTATTTCAGTAGCGGATTTCGTAGTAAAGGGTATCGTGAGCGGGTATATTGATAGTTTCGCTGTAATCCCCTATCAGATTACCTCCATCATACACTTCCCATAGAAGAAGCACGTCTCTATTTCCGCCTCTCGTTAATTCGAAGTGATTTTTATCTACATTTTGACCAATACAAATCTCTCTGGGACTTCCTGTAAGAGTCCAAGCCTGATAGGTGTAATCAATCCTATCAAACTCCCCGGCCGGCGCCTCATTGAAAACCCTCACACTCAACCACGCAAACGGGTCGAGGACAAAATCGATTTCATTATCGTTTTGTTCTCTGATAAAATGCTGCCCCGAGGGAAAGTACTGCGGCACGAAGGCACTTACCATCGGAAAGCGACCTGCTTGTGAAAGAAAGGGAGATTTGTATCTTCCCGCTGCATCGGTTATCAGTATTTGTGCGGTATCGCAAAACGTAGAACTGCCGTCGGTCGTGCAATCGAAGAGATAGACCTCCGCGCCTGCTATCGGTGTGTTAGTACCGTACTCCGTCACCGTGCCCGAAACTTCGTATTTATACGGGTCTTTTTTGCAGGCAGAAAAAAGAAAGAGAAAAGTCAGCGTGAGGAAAAAGATATGTGGTATTTTCATTGTTGTAATTTCAGATGAAAAGAAGCTATTTACCGAAGTACAGCCCAAAGGTAAAGGGCAAAAAATAAAAAAGTCCGAAATAAGTTTCGATATTCGGCACTCCGAAAAATAAAAGTGCTGAATTTCGGAACTTTCCTTTGTCTATGCGGGTTTCAGCTTGTATAATTTAAGGGAAATTTACAATTTTTTACAAAAAAATGCAGACTATGGATGATTACAGATTACAAAGCGTGCTTTTTCACCAAATAAACAAAAAGGGATACAGCAATGCAGCGAAACTAATGCAGGAAGTACTCGGCGTCAACAAATCATCCGCTTACCGCAGAAAGCGCGGCGAAACTCCGCTGACGCTCGACGAGGCTTATAAGTTGTGCAAACACTGCGGCATTACTTTAGAAAATATCATCGCCAAAACCGAAGGACAGATTGTTATCAATATGGCGAGTGTCGATGAGGACTTCAAGTTGCAACTCGATTACCCCAAATATTTGCTCGGTCTGCTGCGCTACATCACGAGTCTGCCCGACTGTGAAATAATTTACCTGACCAACGAAATACCCGTTTGCTATTTTTTCACCTCGCCGCTGCTCGCTGCCTTCAAGACTTACGTGTGGGGCAGAAATACTTTTCATCAGGAAGCCCTCGCCGAGCGTTCTTTTCAGCCCGAATTGTTTATGCAAAATCCGGAATTCAAAGAAATCTGTCGGGAAATGATTGACTTATACGAGAAAATCGAACGTACCGAAATATGGACGACAAGCATTTTGCGGCGCAGTATGGCGCAGATTGCCTACTGCCGCGACGTGCGCCTTTTTACGGATGATACTACCGAAAAGAAACTGACAAGAAACATTGAAAGCATCCTGCGCAAGACCCTGTCCGACAAACCGCATTACAACAAAACGGCGCAACCGCGTCATCTTTATTATCAGCCGTATTTTAGTGCCGAAGACATTATCTTGATTAAAACCAAAGGCATACCCGTAAAAGTTATTTCCACTTTTTTCAATCCCGATTATTTTATCAGCGACGAAAGCAGACTGTTATCTCGGTCGGTGATACGGTTGGATTATTTGATTAGAAAATCGGAAATAGTCGATAACGAAAAGGCGCGCGAAGCGATGCATAAAACCATGTTCAAACAAATTCGGGACAAGTCGCGCAACCGTCGCTTGACAGAGCAGAATATTTTAGGCGTTTGAATAAGGAAGCGGGCAGCCACTCCCATAAAGTGACTGCCCGCTTTTGTACTTGCTCGGTTAAAATTTCGGGATAAGTTACCCCTTCTCGCACCGACCGTAAATCAACAAATCTACTCCTCCCCCGCCTCCATTTTCGCTGCCGTCTCCGCAATTTTCAATGCCTCGATAATGCCGTCTAATTCGCCCTCGATGACCGTCTGCAAAGAAGAATTTTTGTCCGGGCCTTCCAAGCGGTGGTCGGTTACGCGGTTTTGCGGGTAGTTGTAGGTGCGTATTTTATCAGACCGGTCACCCGAGCCGACGAGGGACTGACGCGCCGCCTTGATTTTGCTTTCGTGTGCCTCGCGCTGCGCATCGTAAATCTTTTGGTACAGACGCTGCAAGGCAATGTCACGGTTTTTAAATTGCTGCCGGCTGTCCGTACTCTCCGCTACGATGCCCGTCGGGATGTGCGTAAAACGCACCCCGGACTCGGTTTTGTTGACGTGCTGACCGCCCGCGCCGCTCGCCCGAAAAGTATCGGTTTTCAGGTCGGCTTTGTTGATGTTGACGTCTTCCATCTCCAGCTTGGGCATTACGGCGACCGTGGCGGCGGAGGTGTGCACGCGCCCCTGCGACTCTGTGCTCGGGATGCGCTGTACGCGGTGTGCGCCCGACTCGAATTTGAGCGTGCCGTACACATCCGTGCCGGTCACTTCGAGCACCAGTTTGCTGTAACCGCCGACCGTGCCTTCGGTGACGTTGACCGCCTCGACCGACCAGCCTTTGGTCTGAAAATATTTGGAATACATGCGGTATAAATCGCCCGCAAAAAGTGCCGCTTCGTCACCGCCGGTGCCCGAGCGAATTTCAAAAATCACGTCGCGCTCGTCTTCCGGGTCTTTCGGAATGAGCAGGACGCGGATGCGCTCTTCGAGGGGTTCGAGTTGCGGTTTGAGCTCGTCGAGTTCCATCTCTGCCATCTCTTTCATCTCCGGGTCGGCGAGCATTTCTTTGGCGGTGTCGATATTGCCGAGCAACTCGGCGTATTCGTGATAGACCTCTACGATTTCTTTGAGCGAGCCGTACTCTTTGCTGATTTTGGTAAATTTATCCATATCCTGCATCGTCGCCGGATCGGAGAGTTGGTCTTGCAGGTGCAGGTAGCGGTCGTTGATGGCTTCTAATTTGTCAAGCATACGGTGGTTGGTGGTTGATGGTTGGTGGTTGATGGACGGCTTTCGCTTGGATTGCGCGGAGGTTTTTGATTGCTGTTCTTTCGCTTTTTGTCAGCTTTTTTGTTGACAATTTGAATTGAAAAGTATTTTTTCAAATAAAAACGGCAGTTGTCACGCGAAGTCCGGGCGAGAAAAAATGATGCTTGAGCAGCTATAAATGTTGAGGAGAGAAAGAAAGTACGGTCGGCATATTGTCTGTTGTTTTTTAAAATTTCGCGCAAAGGTAATTTTTTTCTCTTGAAGCAAGCGGGTTTTGTTTCTATCTTCGCCGCCGGAAGTCGGGAGGTTATAAATGCATTAAACTTTTCTTATCTCCCTTCGTTTTGACCGAAAAGAAAAAATGACGCCTAAGGAACGCGAATTGAACAAATCGAGTCGAGTAAAACCTTACAACCTTACAACCTTTTCAACAACCTTCTCAAATGAAGCATCTTACTTTTGACCACAGCCACACCGAAAAATTAATCAACGCGCACGAGTTAGAATTGCTCGCGCCGCAAATCGAAGCCGCCGCCAAAACCTTGGAGAACAGCACGGGTGCGGGCAGCGATTATTTGGGTTGGTTGGATTTGCCCGTCAATTATGATAAAGAAGAATTTGCGCGCATTAAAAAAGCGGCGGAAAAAATTAAAAGCGATTCGGAGGTTTTGGTAGTCATCGGTATCGGCGGTTCGTATTTGGGTGCAAAGGCGGCGATTGAGTTTTTGGGGCATTCCTTTCGCAATAATCAAGCACACGGCGACCGCAAATCGCCGGAAATTTACTTCGCCGGCATCAATATTTCGAGCACTTATTTGTCGCATTTGATAGAAATAATCGGCGACCGTGACTTCTCGCTCAATATCATTTCCAAGTCCGGTACGACCACGGAACCGGCAATAACCTTTCGGGTACTGCGCAAAAAATTGGAAGACAAATACGGCAAAGAAGAAGCCCGCAAACGCATTTTTGCGACAACGGATAAGGAAAAAGGCGCACTGAAAAAACTCGCTACCGATGAAGGTTACGAGTCATTCGTAGTGCCGGACGACGTAGGCGGTCGCTACTCCGTACTCACGGCGGTCGGTCTGCTGCCTATTGCCGCCTCGGGTGCAGACATCGACGCACTCATGGAAGGCGCGGCGGATGCGCGGGTGACATATCAAGGAAAATTTGCGGACAACGACTGCTATAAATACGTCGCCGTGCGCAACGCCCTGCACCGCAAAGGCAAAGACATCGAGCTGCTCGTCAACTACGAACCGCGTCTGCATTACATCGCCGAGTGGTGGAAACAACTCTACGGCGAGAGCGAAGGCAAAGACCACAAAGGCATTTTCCCCGCCTCGGTCGATTTTACGGCTGACCTGCACAGCATGGGGCAGTACATTCAGGACGGCAAACGCATCCTCTTCGAAACCGTACTCAGCATCGAAACTCCGGAAGTAGAAATGACCATCGAAGAAGACGCCGATAACCTCGACGGTCTCAACTACCTCGCCGGCAAAACGATGGATTATGTCAACAAAAAAGCTATGGAAGGCACCATCATGGCGCACGTTGACGGCGGCGTGCCGAACATGGTCGTCAACATTCCCGAAGCGACGGAATACCATCTGGGCTGGCTGTTCTTTTTCTTTGAAAAGGCCTGCGCGGTCAGCGGTTACATCAACGGCGTTAATCCGTTTGACCAACCGGGCGTGGAGGCTTATAAGACGAATATGTTTAGGCTTTTGGGGAAGAAAGGGTATTGATTAGTTGATAGTTGGTGGTTGGTAGTTGTTTGGCTCTGTGACTTTGATTTTACTGTATCTTCTGAAAGAAGAAAGCGATGCTTTACGGTTCTGTTTTACCGTGAAGCATCGCTTTTTTTGTGTGGAGAGCCATGAAAGAAAATCCGTTTAAATCCGCTTTATCCGCATCGTCCGCTTATCCATCAAGTCACACACAGCCTCACTTCGTAAACCACAGCGGCGTTTTATCTTCCAAATCTCCGTTATAATTAAACGTCAATTCCTCTCCCGCTGCAATCTTTCGATACGCGTAAAAATCAAGCGTGTTATTTCCGAAATCCATTTCAAAAGTCATATTCGGCGCGAAAGAATGATTGTACAGCGAGCCGAAGCCGAGGGCGATTGCACAAGATTCCAGGTCATTTCCCCAGCGAAAATAGTAATCGTGTAAGACCGTTTCGTGAATAATTTTAACCTGCGCGGGCGGAATGACCAAGACGGGCGCAATCTCAATCATGCTGCCGGCGTCGATGTCGTGCGCCGTAAAAACGCCGCGTCCGCCGAGGTCGCTCGGTGCGATGTAAAGACCGGGAATTTGTTGCATGGTATGCTGTTTTGAAAAAAGCCCGCTGCAACTTGTACAGCGGGCTTTTTTATTTTTGTTTGTAAAAAAAGCTTATTTTTCCAAAACCACGCGACTCTCAAAAAGCTCCGCGCCGCGTTGCATTTTCAATACATAAACGCCGCCGGCTAAGTGACCGATTTGAATTTCTCTGACTGCGGCTGTCTCGAACATCTTTTTGCCGTAGGCATCGAAAACCTCGACGCTGTCAAAATTTTGCTCGCCTAAAACGACCTGCCCCGTCGTCGGGTTCGGGTAAACTTTGCGCGTTTCGATGAGAGTGTTATTTGTATTCGACATAAAATCAGCGCAAATCAATTCGTACATAAATGCACCCGAACCGCCGATATATTGCTCGCGGTCGGCTTCCGTCAACAAATAGCTGACGTGCAGATCACTGTCAACTGTCTCCAGTTCATTTGTCACGCCCGCTTCGGTTGCGATTGCGGCCATCACACTGCTGCCTTCGACGTAAATAATGTCGATACCGAACACGCTCGCAAAACCTTCGCCGTAAGGCACCACCATATCGCCGTCGTCGTGTACGCTGTAAAAAGGCGGATCGTTGCTGTCAATCCAAGACGCATCGTTCAGCGCACCCGAAAAGTTGATAAAGCCGCTGACCTCCGAAGAATACTCAAAGTTATCGCTGCTGTTGCCCTCAAAACCGCCGTTGGCTTCCAAAAGGGCTTCCAATTCCGGCGTAAAAGTATCGTCCGCGTCGATGACCGCCGTGTGCGCCGCCATAATCGCGCCCGCCGAAATGCCGCCGATAAAAACGAGGTCGGGGTCGATTTTAAATTCGTTGTCGGTTGCCGCATCTTCACGCATGAAGCGGATAGCAGCTTTCATATCGCCGATGGATTGCACGACGACTTCCGTCAGTTGCTCGCCCGTCGGGAAAGGGAAAGGCGGGCCGTCGTACAGGCGGTAGTCGATAGTGACCGCCACGTAGCCCATGCGCGCGTAGTAGCGACAAAGGAAATCGAGGTCTTCGCGCTCGCCCGAAATAAAGCTGCCGCCGAAGCCCAAAATGATGACCGGACGCATTTCCGCTTCATCGTTTGCGGGTTCGTACACGTCTAAGAAAAGTTCCTGAAAGTCACCGGAGAACGTGGTGTTTTCGCCGTATTTGAGACCGGCGGTCAAATCCACTTCCGTAAAAACCTCGCTGCGGTAGCGGTTGCCGTCGCAGGTCGGGTGATTTTGCGCATTGGCGCAGCCGAAAAAAGCAATTAAGAATGCGAAAAGAAAAGAATACTTCATGTTTTGTGTGGTGTTATTTGGTTGATTTATCTGTGAAAATTTATTTGGTGAGCGCAGGTATTTCGCGGTCTAAAGTCAAAGGAATACCCTGCGCGGCGGTCTCTTGCGGCGGCAGTATTTCGCAGTTATCCCACAGGCCGGTACGCAATGTGTGTGCGTATTCGCGCGGCAGTCGATTATCTTCCATCAGTCGCGCCGTCGTTTCGTGGTCATAATCAAAAGAGCGGTGAGAGAAAGCAAAATTTCCGGCGGCGTCTTCTTCCAAAATCATGTACCAAACCCGCGTCGTGCCGTCATTGGCCGGCATACCGATAACACCCGGATTGAGCCACAGATGACCGTCGGCGGCGGCAGAAAACGGCAAACCCGCGTGTCCGGCGAGAATAACGTCGCAGTTGAGAGCCGCAAAATTCGGCTCTTTTACCGTCTGCGGCGAAGACTCGAAAATAAACTCCGAAGTCTCAAAAAACGAACCGTGTACGACGGCAATGCGCTTTCCGGCAAAATCGAGAGTCAGGAAATCGGGCAAATCGTGCAGCCCCGTCACATTTTCCGCCCGCAGTTTTTCCTGCGCAAAAGGATACCAACGCCGCGAAAAAATATCGCAGCGGCTGCCCTCCGTAAAGTCGCAACCGCATTCCTCTTCACCCTCGCGCAGTTGAATTTCTACGTTGCCCGCGATGCTGTGCGCGCCCCAAGCGTTGAAAAAATTCAGCGTCTCTTCGGGCTGTGCGCAGTAGCCGATAATGTCGCCGGTCGAGATAACGTTTTGCGGCGCAATTCTCAATTCATCGGCAATTTCCCGCATTTTTTGCAGTGCCTGCAAATTGCTGTAAACGCCGCCGAAGACGAGTATTTTTCCCGGTAGCGGGTCGATGTTTTTTGTTGTTTTTGTGCGTTGCATTAATCTTTTAACCTTCTTGTAACTTTCAGTATTATATCGGAAAAACTATTTACGAAAGTGCTGCGTTACTTTCGGATTGCAGATGGATTTGGAGCTTGACATCGGCTTTGAGTGCATTAAATACTTTTATAATCGTACCTATCGAAACATTACTCGTATTATTCTCCAGTCGAGAGATTTGCGCTTTTTTCACACCTACTAATTCCCCTAATTCGGTCTGAGTTAACTTTCTTTTTTGCCGTACTTCTTTTATCATTAATCCTATAATTTCTACTTTCAACTCTAATTCGTACTCTTCTCTTTTAACGGTACCTCGTACCCCTAAAATTTCATCTTTAACTTGATCCAATGTATATTTTTCCATTCTTATTTATTATCGTTATCAAAATACTTTTCCCGAATTTTTTCAGCTTTATCAATTTCTTTCTTTGCCGTTTTTTGCGTTTTTTTCACAATCCCGTGAGTAGCAATAACCAAAATATCCTTAGCGTTGCGTTTATCCCAAAAAGCAAACAGACGATATTGCAAACTATTAAATCGAGTTCTGAACTCCCAAATTTCACCGTCTAATTTTTTGAACAATTTCGGGTCGTTGGTATATTTAGCCTTGTCGATGTTGTAAAGAATTTTTCTGCTATCCTTTTCATCTAAATTCTTTACAAAGTCTAACGCTTCTCTCAAAAAAATGAGTTCAAATTTTGGTCGCATGCAGTTTTGAAATTGTTGCAAATACGAAAAAAGTTTACACAAATGTAAACAATTTAATCGAGTTTAGCAATATCTTTTGTGTAGTATTCTGTTCTTGTAATCCCCGGTGTCAAAAATAGGATTACTCTTCAGTAAATATATTATCCGACTTCATCCGCAATATCTCAATCAAATCCTCATCCATGTATTGATAATCGTCCGGAATATCCAAAACTTCGATTTTTTCCGCCGCGTCCGTAAATTTTTCGAGGATGCGCTTCCGGTGCTTTTCTTCCATAACCAAAATAACATCCGCCCAATTCAACAAGTTTTGGCTGACTCTGATTTTCGCGGACGACTCGGTGCCGGCGGACTTGACGTTGTGTTGTCCGTTGTTTTTGAAAATCGTTTCGGCGGTGCGGCTGCGCCACTTGTTGCGGCTACAGATGTAGAGGATGTTCATGGATTTCTTATCGTTTTCCGTACCATTCAACCTCAAATTCTTTTAAGACGGAAGGTAAATTTTTGTGCGCGTTTTTTGCTTTAAACAACTCGGTTTCGTGTCTGCTTTGTTTGCCGCCTCCGACTCTGATGAGTGCGTCGATGTATTCGATGAATTCTTCTGACTCATCACCAAATTTTTCACCTCGTAGGATAACTTTTTGGACGGGATAAACTCCGCTTCTCACTCGCAACGCTTGCTTTGCCGAAAATCCTACGGTTATAAACTCATACTTTCGGGCTAAATCGTAAGCGATTTTCGGTACTCCCGCATTGGTGTATCCGCTGACTATTTCAATAATTTTTTCGGGATGTTTATCCTTTATCTTTTGAAATACTTTATCCAAAATACCTGTCGCAGTCTGTTTGTCAAATTGATTTCTGCTGAAACCTACAACTCCGTATTTTATCGTTTTGGTCAAATGTTGAATTTTTTCTCAATTTCTTTTTCAAGATTCTCTATCAATTCTCTTATCGGCTGATATATCGACTTCACTTCATCTTCCGAAAAATCAATAAAGTCTCCGTAATCTCCCTTCTGCCTCCAGTCAAATAAATCTGAATACAATTTCGCAGATTCGACATCAAATATTCCGGATTTAACGTAATGAAGAAAAAACTGAGTTTTGACTCCCGTATGAGTTTTGGTATTCAAATCTGATTGAATAAGCAATGCGCTGACTGCATAGTAAGCAGCGTAATAGAGACGATTTACCGCTGAATTCCACTTATTGTTATCCATCAATAACTTTGCAACCTCAAGCGTTTCGCCGGATTTCTCTAACCTGTATCTTACGAATTTTTCCTGTTCTTTCATAAACTCACTCCTTCCTGTAAAATATTTTGGTATAAAGGCGTCACTCGAAATCTCCCTTCCCACTCTTCTTTCCCCTTCACCATTGTCGAAATCGCCTGCCCGTATTCCAATTCCAAATCGAACAATTTATGCCTAAATATTTGCTCTTCTCTCAATCCGGCTGCGTAAGGCACCAAAATCAGCAAATCCCAATCCGAATCTTCCCGTTCGTCTCCGCGTGCCCGCGAACCGTAGAGAATGATTTCGG
>JAHDCG010000089.1:10326-11698 GCA_020629965.1 Saprospiraceae bacterium
TAAACGAATCAACAAATAAACACCACCTAAATCAACCCCCGCGACTTCAACTCCAAATACTTATTTATCGTATTCACCGACAAATCTTCAGGCGCGGTCAGCACTGCCTGTATGCCGTATTGCTTCAATTTTTGCACCATCGCCGCCTTTTCCGACAAAAATTGCCGGGCGACCGTTCGGGTGTAAATATCCGATAATTGCTCCGCAGGTTGCTCCGAAAAATCGCGGATTTCCGTATTTTCAAAAAAGACAACGACCAGTAAATGCAGCGTATTTACACGGCGCAGCATCGGCAGCACACGGTCGAGAGCGTACATACTTTCAAAGTTGGTGTAAAGCATCAGCAGGCTGCGACCCTTGATGAGTTTGCGCGCCGTTTGATACAGCAACTCGTAGTTCGCCTCGACGGGTCGCTCGCGCTCGCGGTACAGGGCTTGCAGTATTTTGTTGAGGTGATTGGCTTTGCGGTCGGCCTTTATCGTCGCGCCGAGCTTGTCGGAAAAGGTAATCAGACCCGCTTTGTCAAATTTTTGCAGCGCGATATTTGAAATCACCAAACTCGTGTTTATCGCATAATCCATCAAACTCAAACCCTCGAACGGCATTTTCATCGCCCGACTTTTGTCGATAATCGAATAGACCTGCTGCGCCCGTTCGTCCTCGTATTGATTGACCATGAGGGCGCCGCGTCTGCCCGTTGCTTTCCAGTTGACGCTGCGCACATCGTCGCCGCGCACGTAGGTTTTTATCTGCTCGAATTCATAGCTGTGCCCGATGCGCCGCATTTTTTTGATTCCCTGCTGATTGGTAATGCGGTCGAAAGCGCGCAACTCGAAATTTTTCATTTGAATGACCGACGGATAAACGGGAACGGTCATCGCGTAGTCGTGTCGCCACCGTCTTTGCAGCAGCCCGATTTTTGAAGTCATAAAGACATTGACCGCGCCGAAGTCGTATTCGCCGCGCTCCATCGGTGTGAGTCCGTAGCTGACGGTGCGCTCCTCGTGCGGTTGTAAATGCAAGGTTTCCGAAAAGTCACGGCGTTGAAACTGCACCGGCAATTCGTCGATAATTTCTAAATCCAAAGCGCGCGGAGAGTCGTTGGTAATCTCTAAAGTGACTTGATTTTCGTCTCCCAGAGAGAAAATTTTCGGCAGGCGACGGCGGACTTTGAGACGTATATTTTTGTTAAATAATAAAATCCCGTCGGCAATTGAAATCGCTGCCGCCAACACAAAAACCGTCTGCGCCACAGGAAACAAAAACCCGAACGGAAATGCCGAGACGAAGAGCAAAATGACAACTCCGAACAGCAGGAAAAAACGATTGGATAGGTAGAGGTTTTTCAAGATTTTGGACGTTAGACGTTAGA
>JAHDCG010000089.1:11798-16274 GCA_020629965.1 Saprospiraceae bacterium
CTTCGGCTTCCTTGCCCTGCGGCGTGTAATCTTTGGCGGGATAGCCTTCGTGCCCTTGCATTTCGGGAAACCATTTCCAAATAAAGCCGCCCGCCCACCATTTTTTTTCCGCGAAAAATTCGTTGACGGCTTGCACGGCGTTGGCTTGGGCGGTTTCGTTGACAGCGATATTCTGAATATTCGGTTCGATTTCCCAAATTTTGCCCGCGCAGCCGTCCACACTCATGTAGCCGTATTCGGTAAAGATAATCGGTTTTTTGAATTTTTGCTGCACGCGTTCCATTTCCTCGGCGGGCGTTTGCCAGGCTTTCTTTAATTCCGCGACGGTCGGCGTTCTTACTTCGGAAAGCGGAAAATAAGCATCGACGCCGATGTAGTCCAGTTCATCCCAAAATTCGATGTGTTTGTATTCATCCCAATTAGCGGCGTAGGTCAATTTGCCCGAGTAAATTTCGCGAATTTCTTTGATAAATTGTCGCCAAAAATCCGGACGCTCTCGGCTGCTTATTTTAAACTCCGTACCGATGCAAAAGATTTCCGTCTTGTATTTTTCGGCAATTTCCGCCATCGCAAACATGTATGCGCGGTAAGTATCTTCCCATTTTTCCCAATCCGCATCACGCTTAAAATTCAAGCCGCCGGGCCAACTGCCGGGCACGTAAACCTGCGGCTTCAGCAAGACTTTAATGCCCACCGCGTGTGCGAGTTCTATCGTTTTTTCGACGCCCTCGGGTCGCTCGCCCCACCATTGCCAATCCGACATATTGTAGCGCACCGTCGGCTTCTCCAAGCGCGTATAGGCAATCGGAATAACGGAAATATAATTTGCTCCGAGTGCATTGATTTTCGTCATCGGGTTGCCCGAAAACTGATAAGGCGGCGCCACAAAACTTAAACCGTGCATCCGCTCGCCCGCCGGCGTTTTTTCGGCAGTCCATGCGCAGCCGAGCAAAAGCAGTAAGGTGAATACGGAGAAAAAATGTTTCATGTAAGGTTTTTTTTAGTGAAGAGCAGCGAGTAGCGAGCGGAGGGGCGCCCCGCCGACTGACTTGGATTTTTTTTAGGAAAGAATACGACATTTCTTTTTTTGTTCGACAATGCCGAAATTCTCCGCTCTCCTCTCTCCTCTCTCCTCTCTCCGCTCTCCTCTCTCCGCTCTCCTCTCTCCGCTCTCTACTCTCTACTCCTCAACCACCTCCACCTCCTCGATAAAATAAATATCCTTATCGTAGCTGATGTAAAATTTTCCGTCCGTATAGCCGATGCCGTAAAAAGAATTATTGCTGCCGGCGTCGGTTTCGATTTCATCGCCGTAAAAAATCTCGTCGGTTTTTAGCAGGTCGGTGCGAGCGAGTTGCCACGGAAAGCCGATACCTTGTTGCGTAAAAACGCTGTCGCCGACGACTTCGACTTCTTGCAAGTCCGATTCCGCGCCGGGGCGCACCCAAGACTGACCGCCGTCCAAAGAAACGTGTTGGTCGAAAGCATTAAAGCCCGTGGCGAAAATACGGTTGTCTTTTTTGAAAAAATCGACAATCCAACGCCCCGTATCGCCGATGAGCTGCGGGCGTGCGCCTTGTCCGTCGGGAGTCAGGCGGTAAGCGCCGCTTTTAGTGCCGACGTAATAATTGCCGTCGATAAAACGCACGGATTGCAGTTCGTCTTCGCCCGCCGGAATGTCATTCATGTCGAAACGATGCGTCGGCGTAATGCTCAAAATTTCGTTGTAATCCGTGTCCGGTTCAATGTCGAACCAAAAGGCAACGTAGTGAAAATTGACGATAGTGAGCAGGACAAACTGTGTTTCGGTATCATTGAATGCGCCGTTGAGCCGGGCTTCGCGGTCGATTTGCACGGAGTTGTCGGAGGGCAGTTTGAGGTCGTCGGCGACAAATCTGATGACCTGCCCGGGATTTCGGGTCAGGTGAAATTCCAACACATCTTTTCCTTCATCGAGGGTGTAGCGGGCAAAGAAATTCTCATCCAAAATCGGGCGACCGATAGCACCGTCACCAACAAAAAGCGGGCGTTTTTCAATCAAAGTATCCGTGCGCGTGATGCGGGCAAACTCGCTGTCTGTAATCACGTAAACCTCAAACGGTGTACCGATGAGATTGACAATCGGTTGATTGGTGCGCAGTTGCTCGACGCGCTGCCACTGTGCGCGGGCAGATTCCGGCGTGACCGGCTCGGCGCGAAAGCAGGCGGAAAGCAAAAACACCGCTGCGGCTGTGTAGAAAAAAATCTTCATAATGTTGTAAATATTTGTTCACGGGGGAGAGAAGGACAAAGAGGGGCATTTTCGTTGACAAAGGTAAAGCAAAAGCGGGTACGCCGGCGCAATTAACTGACTTTTGCAGGATTCCGTCGTCATAAGTGCGGTATTTGTCTTAGTTTTTTAACTTTACGCACTTTCAGTCGTTTTTTTTCCAAACACGACACAACAACGTAAAATCAAAATTATCAAAAATGAAAAATACACTCACCATTATTTTGCTTGTCGTCCTCGGGATTTTCGCCATCCAAGGTTGCAGCAAGTACAACAATTTCGTCGATAAAGACGAGGACGTAGAAAAGGCTTGGTCGGACGTTGAAACACAATACCAACGCCGTGCCGACCTCATTCCTAACTTGGTCAACACCGTTAAAGGCTACGCGGATTTTGAGAAAAATACCTTCGTCGAAGTCACCGAAGCCCGCTCGAAAGCTACCTCGATTAACCTGACGGCAGACGACTTGACGGAAGAAAATCTGCGCCGTTTTCAGGAAGCGCAAAGTCAACTTTCCGGTTCTTTGAGTCGCTTACTGGCTACTTTCGAACGCTACCCGGAACTGAAAGCCAATCAGGGTTTTCTCGATTTGCAAAAACAACTGGAGGGCACCGAAAATCGCATTGCCGTGGCGCGCCGTGACTTTAACAGCGTCGTAACCGACTACAATAAATCAGTGCGTAAATTCCCGTCAAATTTCTACGCAACCATTTTCGGCTTTGACAAGAGAGCGCAATTTGAAGCCGACGCCGGGGCGGAAAATGCGCCGAAAGTGGAATTTTAGCAATTCAAACTTTCAGCAATAACTCATTTCGCCGCATCGGATTTGAAGTCGGTGCGGCGACTATACCGACCTGATTTATGGCATTTTTCAACAAGCAATTTTTGACACGGCCGCAGGAAAAAGAAATTGTGGAGACCATTCGCAAAGCGGAGTTGTGTACCTCGGGCGAAATTCGGGTGCACCTGCACACCTCGCACTGCACCAAGCCCGTACAGACCGCCGCGACCGAAACCTTCTACCGACTCGGCATGGACAAAACCGCACTGCACAACGGCGTTTTAATTTATTTAGCTACCCGGGAAAAAGAATTTTTTATCCTCGGTGACAAAGGAATCAACGAAAAAGTGTCCGCAGGTTTTTGGGACTCGACGCGCGACGTGATGCAAAAACATTTCAAAAACGGCGATTTTGTCAAAGGCATCTGCTGCGGAGTAGAAGAAGCGGGGGCGCAGTTGCAGCAGTATTTTCCCTACGAGTCGGACGACGAAAACGAACTGCCGGACGAAATTTCTTACGACTAAAATTTTCCAAGAAAACACATTGATGACCAATCTGCGTTTCAGCTTTCCTTACATTTTTTCTTTGTCGAAAAGCCTGTGCCTTTCGGTGCTGTTATTGTTTGCCGGACTCACGGCAGCAGCACAAAAACCCGTGCCGCCGATTAAACCCGGAGACGGTTTGGTACTGGATTTAGGTGATATTTTATCGCCCGGCGAAGAGCGTGCTTTGGAAGGAAAACTGCGTGCTTTTAACGACAGCACCTCGACCCAGATTGCCATCCTGACCGACCGCAGCCTCGACGGTGAGGACATTTTCGATTACTCGCTCAAAGTCGCCCGCGAGTGGGGCGTCGGTCGTCAAGGAAAAAATAACGGTATTTTGATTTACGTCGCGGTGGCAGACCGACAGATTTTTATTCAAACCGGCTACGGTTCCGAAGGTTTTCTGCCGGACATCACCGCGAGTCGCATCATTCGCAATATTATTAAACCCGCCTTTCGCCAAGGTCAATATTTTCAAGGACTCAACGGCGCGACGGACGCCATCATCAGCGCAGCCAACGGCGAATATGTCAACGACGAAGCGGGCGACGAGGGTTTTCCGTTCCCGCCCGAGTTGGTCATTTTTCTCATCATCATCATTTTTTACATCGCTTTCCGCAATCGCAATGACGACGACGACGAAGGTTATTACCGAGGCGGTCGCTACGACGGCTACGGACGCAGACGCAGCAGACGCGGCGGCGGCATGATTTTCTTCCCGGGCGGCGGTTTTGGCGGCGGAGGCGGTGGTGGCTTCGGCGGGGGCGGCGGTTTTGGAGGTTTCGGCGGGGGAGGCTTTGGCGGCGGGGGTGCCGGCGGGGGCTGGTAAGTCGATGTACGATGTACGAATTACGATGTACGAGGGCTTTCGTGGTTTGTG
>JAHDCG010000089.1:16374-21074 GCA_020629965.1 Saprospiraceae bacterium
TACGATGTACGAATTACGATGTACGAGGGCTTTCGTGGTTTGTGTAGGAATGAAGGATTGACGACTGAAGTTGTCAATCCTTTTTTCTTGTACCGTAGTAGCATTGACTTTAGTCGATAAGCTATCTCTGATATTTTAAAGTTTTTAAACCGGCAAAACTTGTTGCAACCGCTTCACAATCTCCAAAGCCGCCGGACAGATTTCCGTATTTTTTAAAGTCAAATTCAGAATGCGATGAAATTGCTTGCGGTCGGTATGCGGATATTCGCGGCAGGCATTCGGGCGCGACTCGTAGATAGAGCAGTAGTTATCCGTTCCTAAAAAAGGACAGGGTGCGGCGTGAAAAACGTAGTCGCCGTCCGCATCGCGGTACAGATATTTTTCGATAAAATCGGCGGGGTGCATTTTAAATTCCCGTGCCGCGCGGTCAATGTCTTTATCGCGCCAAATCGGACTTGTCGTCTTACAACAGTTCGCACACTCCAGGCAATCGACCTCCGCAAACACCTGTTCGTGCTGCGCCCGCACCGCCCGGTCGAGTACCGCCGGCGGTCGCTTTGCCAACCGCGCGAAGTATTTTTTATTCGCTTTTTTGGCTGCTTTTGCTCGTTGCAGGTGATTAGATAAATCAATTTTCATACGGGATTAATTTTTCAAAATTCAAAAAGTAAAAACAGGCAAAAGTGTAAAAGCAGTCTATTGTCTAAAATCTAATGTCTAACGTCTCAGACTACTCAATCACCTTACTGCTCACCGAATTTACAAACAAAGTATTTCCCAGATTATCGTAACCTTCAAAAACCGCAGTCCCTTTCTTCTTCAAAGTCTCCGAGCGAAAACCCGTAATCATCAAGTCCGCATCCTGCGAATTTTGCTCGATGACGGTGCGTTTATCCGCGTCGCCTTTTCGCGCCAAAACCTGAATATTATTTTTTGAAATCGGCAAACGCCCCGTGTCGATGAGGCGGAAAAGTTGTTGCCGCTCGTAGTCGCAGGTGTCATCTGGGTAGAGCGCGAAAATTTTAATTTGTCCGCCGTTCCAGTCCTTGTGACCCAAAATGATGTACGCCAAAAGTATCATCAGGTTGGCGTTATCGTAGTTGTCGTTGGTAATCCACACGTGAATTTCACGCATCAAACCGTAGCCGCGTTCCGAGGTGCCGAGGATGAGGACATCGAAAGCCACGGCATTTATCAACGTGAAATTATCGACGATGTCTTTGAGGTTGTCTTTCTCGTTTTTGGAAAATTCTAACAGCAGCAGATTATTATCCTTTCCGGAGATACCCGGCAGTTGTATCGTCTGCGCAATCGCCGAGGTGTACGACGGACTGATGAGCGTGTCGATGTAAATATTCGACTCGGCCGCTTCCGCCATTTTTATCAAACGTTCTTTGGCGGAGCGCGCTTCTTCATTGGTCGTTTTGGACAAATAACCGCTGATTTTGTGAATGTACGTCCCGAAACCGTAACGCTGTGCCATCCAGCGCAGCAGGTCGAAAGCGGCGATGCGTTTAAAAGAATTTTCGGAAATACACACCGCACTCGGTCGCCAATTGCCGCTTTGCTCCTTTTCCGATTTTTGTAAAAAGACCTGCAAGCGGCGGCTGACCTGAAAAATCACACCCTGAAAAATAACCGCGATGTTGCGTTTGTCGGGATTGTAATAGTTGATAACCACGTAAAAAAGCACCATGAGCGACAGCGCACCGACGGCGTAAACGGGGTTCATAAAAAACATCAAACCGAAGCAGGCAATCGCGCCCGAAAGAGAAATCCACCATTTGGAACGAAAGGTCGGACGGTAAGAGGGGTCGGCGGCGAAATGCTGAAAAAAGGAAATCAAATTGAGCGAACCGTAAGTCACCATGAAAAACATGGAGATGATTTCGGCAACGGCATTCAGACCGCCCAACATCACAAATATGAAGGCAATCGCAATCGTGACCAGCGTTGCGTTAAACGGTTCATCGGCTTTGCCTTTGCCGCGTGAGAGAAAATAATTTGCTCTTATCGAGGGAATAATGCGGTCGCGGGCAATGGCCTGCAAAGTACGCGGCGCAACCATAATCGAGCCGAGCGCGGACGAAATCGTTGCCGCCGCCAATCCCGTCGGAATGAGCCACCAGCCCTGGACGGCGATGCTGCCCATGACTAAATTTTCGGTATCGGCGAGTTGCGCCGGACTTGCGGAGGCGGCTAATTTCCAAGCAATTAAAAGATAGACGACCATACCCGTCAGTGTACCCGCCAAAGTTCCCAAAGGAATGGAGCGACTCGGTTTTTCCAAATCACCGGACAGACCTACGCCCGCCGTCATGCCCGTAAAAGCAGGAAAAATGATGGCAAAAACGGTGAAAAAGCTAATCGGTGAAGGCTTCTCGGGAGTCAGCGGCTCGACGGGAGCTTCGTACAAAACGGGTTCGAGCGGGGCTTCGATGGTGTCGGTCGGGACGGGCAAGGTATTGACGATGACCGTTGAGTCGCCGCTTTCCGTGGTGTTATAAACCGTGGCGAAGTAGTCCAATTGGTGCGTTTCGGCGTAATCGGTACTGCCTAAAAACAGCGCGACAATCGACAAAAAAAGCGTAAAGACCACTACATACAAAGCTTTCACGCCGAGGTCCGCTCCTTTTATCAAAACAATGGCGGTCAGCAGAAAAAGCGCGGGAATACTGACGGTTTGCTTTTGCGCGACGAGCCACGCGACGGTCGGATGCAAATTATAATTTGCGGAAAGCCAGGTAAAAAACGAACTGAACGCCTCCGAAAAAGCAATGATATAAAATGCCACCGAAATCGCCTGCGACATATACAAAGCCAAACCGATGGACGAGCCGATAACCAAACCGAAAGAGCGCGAAATGATATAATATTCGCCGCCGCCTTCTACTTTTTGATTGGTCGCAATCTCGGCAATCGACATCGCCGTCGGCACCGTTACCAAGTGCCCGATGAGAATAATCGCCACCGTACCCGCCAACCCGACAGTGCCCACGGCAAAGCCGAAACGCAGAAAAAGCACCGCGCCGAGTATCGTCGAAATAGCGGTAAAGAAGACCGGCGCGGTGCCGAATTTTTTAGTAATTGCGGACATATTTTTAGCGGAGTCAATTCGTTTTAGAGACAAAACGTATTTTTGCACATAGGTACATATTTTCCTAAAGACCTGAAAGGGGAAGCACCGTTTTAACGCCGCCGACCTCGATTTTCTCATCTCGATTCTATGCTGAAAAGACTGTTCACGCCCGTCGATATCGCCTCTTTGATTTTCTTTCGCTTCGTCTTCGGCATCCTCGCCTTTGCCGATGTCATGGGACTGTGGACGTACTATCACTTGTACGAAAATGACTTCGACCCGGCGGGTTTTCGGTTTAAATATTACGGCTTCGAGTGGTTGGAGCCGCTGCCCGAGCCGTTGATGTCGGCGTTTTTTATTCTTTTACTGATTGCCGCGCTGTGTATTGCTGCCGGGTATAAATATCGGGCGGGCTGTGCGTTACTGTTTACAGGATTTACCTACGTTTTCCTGTTAGAAAAAACGCATTATCTCAACCACGGTTATCTGTTTTGTTGGTTGAGTTTGGTCATGGCTTTTTTGCCCGCCGACCGCGAGTTTTCTAAAGCGGTGCACGATAATCCCGCTTTGCGGCGCAGCACGGTACCTTACGTCAACATTTTTGTGCTGCAAGCCCTGATGGCGATTGTTTATTTTTACGGCGGTTTGGCAAAAATTAACAGCGATTGGCTGCTGCACGCCTCTCCGTTGAAAATGTGGATTGGCTACAAAGGCGACATGCCGCTGCTGGGTTGGCTGTGGCGACAGGAGTTGACGGCGTGGGTGATGAGTTGGTCGGGAATGCTGTTGGATTTGCTGATTGTTTTTGCGTTGCTCTTTCGTAAGACGCGCATTCCCGCGCTGCTTTTTGTGTTCTTTTTTCACATTACGAATACCATTTTGTTCCAAATCGGCATTTTTCCGTGGCTGTCGATTGCTTTGACTTTGTTGTTTTTTCCTCCCTCCCGACCGCGTTTGTGGATAGCTTGGTTGGAGAAAAAATTGAAATTCGTCGGAAAAATCCGAAATTGGTGGAGCAAAAAAACGGGGAAAGAATCGCAAGCGTCGGAAATTGTCACCGACTTCGCTTTGCTGCGCGGCAAGGAAAGTGCGACGGGGTGGAAGGAAACTTTTGCGGCGGGACGACTGCTGCCCGAGCCGTATTCCGCACGCCGTAAACGGGTCATTTTGGTTGCGCTCGGTCTGCTGTTTGCGGTGCATTTGACGCTGCCGTTTAGACAGTATCTGTACCCCGGTCCGACGGCTTGGTCGGAAGAAGGGCACCGCTACTCGTGGCGGATGATGCTGCGCCAAAAGCGGGGCTACGGGAAGTTTTACGTCGAGACGGCGCAAAGCGAAGAGCGAATCAAAGTTAATCCGCGCGACTTTTTGAGTAAAAAACAACTGCGCAAAATGTACACGCACCCGGATATGATTTTGCAGTTCGCGCATTTTTTGCGTGATAAATACGAAGCGGAAGGCAGTACGGAAGTAAAAGTTTTCGCGGATATAAAGGTGAGTTTAAACGGAAGAAGGTATCAACAGTACATTGATAAAGAAACGGACTTAGCACAGGAAGAATGGTCGCTGTGGCGGCACACGGAGTGGATTGAGGAGTTTGAGGATACGGAGATAAGGTAAA
>JAHDCG010000089.1:21174-22694 GCA_020629965.1 Saprospiraceae bacterium
CCCGCCTTCGCCTGCTGATGCAAACCCGTCTTATGCTCCGCCGGCTTCATGTCCAAGCAAGTCCGATAAGCCGCTTTTGCCGCAGTTTTTTCTCCTTTCACCTCATAGATGCGTCCTTTTTCCAAAGCCGCTCGACAGGCAAAATACCATTCCGAGTCTCTGCCTGACTCTATCGTTTTGTCGTAGTAATTCAATGCTTCCGGGTATTTATTCATGCGATGCAAAATGCGCCCCATGCGGTAGTCGTACTCCAGAGCATATCGCTGACTTTCGTAGCCGGCGACCGTTTTTTTCGTCAATACATCGTAGGCTTTTTGGTAGTAGCCGCCGTCAAAAAGCACCCGGGCTTTCAGTAAATCCGTGTCGGGCAGTTCGCCTTTTTCGGCTTCTTTGAGCGCACTTTCATCACCGCCGACGACGGTGTAGCCTTCGGTTTTTACCTTTTGCATATACTGCGCATAGCCGGCGCGATTGCCTTGTATCAATTCGTGCCACGCCAAGCGACGGTAGGTATCTTTGATAAAATTGCGCCCTTTAAAATCTCGTAAATATCTTTTGAAATAAACATCCGCATCCGCATCCAAGCGACTGAGTTTTGCCGAGCCGAGCATATAATCTAAGTACGGAAAAACGGGAAATTCCGCGCCGCGCGGTCGGTTTTCCAAAATGCGAATCGCTTCGTCATTGCGGTCGGTTCGCATTGCGATATTCGCGGTAATGAAAGCGGCGAGCGGACTTTTTTCGGGCTGCAGATTACTTTCGTTAATGAGATTCCAGGCGGCTTCTTCATCATTGCCGAGGTGTAGGTTCAAATAAGCGTAAAAAACGTAGGTCTCCGTTTCGTAAGTAAAATCGTTTTTGCGGGCGTATTGTACCACTTCTTTCAACTCACGCTGACCTTGTGCAATCGTGCCTTCCATGCTCGTCAGCGACTCGACCAGCCATTTATAGTTGTCGGGAATGGTGCCGATCATAGCGTGCAAAATACCCAAGTCTTTGCGGTTGGGCATAAAATGCGGGTATTTTTCGGTGTTTTCGTCGAGGAGTTTGAATGCCTTATTCGTTTCAAAAAAAGCGGTGGCGTATTCTTCAAATTTCAGGCGGGCGAGTGCCCACTGTAAGCGAATATCGGCTTGGAGGTAAAGGTAATACGGCGAATAACCGTCGCCTTTTTTTATCAAATCGAGACGGCGGTCTTTGTTGGCTTCCAGTCGCTCGAATTCCGCTTTGTCCTCGTTGATAAAAACGCGAAAAAAATCGACGTAATTTTCCAAATGATGCACCATCAGATTATCCGGCTCGGCTTGCTTGAGGACGGCAATTTGTTGTGTCGCCACATCCAGACGCAAGTCGATGACGGACTTATAAGCGGCTTTGGCTTTGGGCGTCCATTTGAAATAACCGCCGGCAGAAAGAGAAATCTGCAGCAGCAACAAAAGAGGTAAAAGGAGTATTTTTTTATTCATCGAATGTAAATCGTTTGGGAGGTGCGGTTTGTTGAGGTGCGGTTTTAGATTTTA
>JAHDCG010000089.1:22794-24533 GCA_020629965.1 Saprospiraceae bacterium
TGCCTTCGATGCCCGCGTGAAAAGCCCGAATGCAATGCGGCAAAAATTCCAAATTATAACCGCCCTCTAAAACGACAAAAACGTCGGAAAATTCTGTCGCCAACATTTTTCCCGCCTCGTAATAGCCGTTTATCGAAAAACTCAACTGCAACAGCGGGTCGTTTTTGTGTGCATCGAAGCCGGCGGAAATGCCGACCACATCGGGTGCAAACTGCTTGACGAGCGGGATAAAAGTCTGCAAAATATCCCGAAAAACATCGTCACCGCTGCCGCGCGGTATCGGTATATTCCAATTGTACCCTTTCCCTTTTCCCGCACCGATTTCGTGCGCCGCACCTTTAAAGGGAAACGCCGCTTCCTGATGCAAAGACCAGTATAAAACCTTATCGCTTTCGTAAAAAATATCGGAAGTACCGTCACCGAAGTGCCCGTCAAAATCAAAAATCAGTACTTTTTTTCCCGCTTCCGCCAATTTTTGCGCCGCTACGGCAATGCCGTTAAACAAACAAAAACCCGAAGCCAGCTCCGCATACGCATGATGACCCGGCGGGCGCATCAGCGAAAAACCTTGCGTTTCCGACGCTAAAACAGCCGCACTCACGCCCGCTTTCGCTGCCGCAAAACTATCGGCGGAGGCAATGGTATCTCCGTCGATTTGCTCGTTATTTTTCGCTGCCTTTTTAATGCGTTCGATATGCTTTTCGGTGTGTACTAAAGTCAGAAGATGCTCCGCATCGGGCAGTTCGGTCTGCGGTATATTTTGAAAAGCAGACAGACGGGCGGCACATTCGGGGTGAAACTCGCCCGTGTCGTGCAGCAGAGAAATGTCGTTATAGATAAATTGCATGAAAACCGGATTGTGGAAAGGTGATAATCGGGAAACAGAAAAGGCGTGCAGATAAATCCACACGCCTTTGGAGTATAAAAACACTCGCGAGGTGAAAAAAAAAGAAACACCGTCGAGTGAAAATACTTTACTTTTATTCTTCGGTAGCTGCTTCTTCGCCTTCCGCCGCAGCGGCAGGAGCTTTGCCCGCTTCTTTGGCAGCCGCCGTGGTTGCAGAACGCAAAGCACGCGGAATTTCGACCAAAGCCACCGGAGTAGCCGGCGCACTCATGACCTGCAAACCTTCGATATTGTCGATGTCACGCACCCGAATGGCAGAACCCAACTCCATTTTGCTGATGTCGAGTACCAACTCGTCCACAAGATTTTCGGGAGTGGTCTTTACCTTAACACGGCGCATGGACTGAACCAAACGACCGCCGGCGAGGATGCCGGGAGACTTGCCGCGGAAACGCACGGGCAACTCTACGCGTACCGGTTTGCCGTCTTCCAATGCCAAAAAGTCGATGTGCTCGATGTTTTCGGTTACGGGGTGGTATTGTACGCTTTTAACGATAGCTTTTTGCTTGCTGCCGTCCACGTCGATTTGCGCCAACTGAAATTTAGGCGTAAAAATCAATTTTTTCACTGCCGCATGCGTCGTGGTGAAATGTACCGGATCGCCGGAACCGTAAAGAACACACGGAATGCCGCCGTCTTTTCTGACTGCTTTTGTCGCTTTCTTACCGAGGTCGGTGCGCTTTGTTCCGTTTACGTCAACAGTATTCATATCTTACAAAATTTAATTTCGTCTGTATCTTTTTTGAAAAGGAGTGCAAAGATAGATTATTTTATCTTTTAATTCTCGATTCTTTTATATTTTTTTGTTAAAGTCAGATATTTTCTCCGGTAA
>JAHDCG010000090.1:0-4385 GCA_020629965.1 Saprospiraceae bacterium
AAAATCTAATTCGCTATGTTCAGAAAACTCTTATTTACCGGCCTGTTCTCTTTGTGTCTGACGGCAATTTTTGCCCAAAATGAAAAAGTAAAATGGGGCGTTCGCGCGGGTCTCAGCACGACCGAAATCGACGCCGACGAACTCATTGTCACCAACGATGCCGCCATGGAACAACTGCGCCTTGCCGTTGCCGACGCAAATTACGGCTTTCACTTCGGCTTCTTTACTCAAGTCGGCAGAAAATTTTTCATGCAGCCGGAGATACTTTTTAACTCCAACAGCGTGGATTTTAAAGTCACGGAAACCAACGTCGGCGCACAAATTCCCGTCATTCTCCGCGAAACTTATCAATACCTCGATGTGCCGCTGATGCTCGGCTTTCGCGCCGGTCCGATCCGTCTGCAAGGCGGTCCGGTCGGTCACGTTTTCCTCAACAGCAGCTCCGAACTGACGGACGTGGCGGGCTATGAAGATAAATTCGATGAGTTTACCTATGGCTGGCAAGCGGGCTTGGGGGTCGATTTTTGGAACATCGTTTTCGATTTAAAATACGAAGGTAATTTCAATAATTTCGGCGACCATATCGTCATCGACGGCAGAGAGTACGAGTTTAGTCAGGCACCGACGCGGGTGGTGGCTACGGTGGGAGTGGCTTTTTGATGTTTATTTGTTTAGGGTTTATTTGTTTATTTGTTGTCGCCTTTTCATAAAAAAAGCGGAGTCGTGATTTACGGCTCCGCTTTTTTTTTGTAAAATGCAAGATTGTTTTCATTCGAAAAATACGAAGCAGAACAGAGCCGCATCCTGAGCCGCCCGTCCACCGTCCGCCTTCAACCGTCCACCTATCTTTCAAAAAACCCCACACTTCCTCCGACCCAAGTCTTATCCTTATTAAACTTCACGCCAATCATCGCTCCTTTGGAAAGGCGGCAGAGGTTGGTGACAATTACGGGTTTCGGAGTGCCGCGCTCCCAGAGCATGAGCATTCTGACTTCCAGTTTGGCATCTACATCCAAAGTTTTTACGACGGGTGCATAGGTAACTTTGCGCTGCAAAATGTAGTTTTCGGGGTCTTTAATCATGCCTAAATCGTGTTGGTTCAGGTTGAGCATGACGCCCGAGCCGGCGAAGGAATACAGCGGTTTGAGCACCCAATTTTCGAGGTCGGCGGGCAGTTCTTCGAGTTCGTTGAGGAAGTGCGATTCCGGCACAAATTCACTTTTCAGCAGCGGCAAAGTGTGCTTGCTGATGCGGAAAAACCAGTGCGGGTGACCGACCCATTCGACGTTGTGTTCTTCGGTAAAGTAAAACTCGCGTTTGAGGTCGTCGCGTTGCAGCAGTTCGTCAAAAATGACGCGGTTAAAGATGCGCTTTACCTGTATTTTTTCGCCGTTTTCGTCTTTGTAAAATACATCTTTGCCTTCACAAATTAAATCCGACACGCAGACATACGGCACCCCCAAAATGCGCTTGCAGACCAAAAAGTCGATAGCGGTATTTTGCTTTTCGGGTTCGATTTCCAACAAAATAACGTGCTTGGGTTCGCAGTCGCCGACGATGCAGTTTTTCAGTTTTTCGACGTATTTAGCCTCGTCGATGTCCCCGAAAAAGTGGTCTAAGTTGTCGTCGATGTTGTAAAATTTGCGGTAGCGTTTTGCCAAGGCGTGCTGAAAAAAGTAGAGCGAAGGAAAGCCCTGCGCCTCGATGAGTTGCGGTTTAAAGCCGCCGTTTCCGTCCGGACAAATCCCGAAATCCATCTGCAAAAAAGTGGTATGGTCGGTCTCATTCGGCACGGTCTGACCGGACAGTACCGCGCCTTGACTCAACTCCTTAAAATCGGGACGCAAAATGGTTTGTGAAATTTCGTCGCAAGCTCGTACCAGCTTCTCTTTCAGGTCTTTGGGCAAAAAAACGGGCGTTTCGCAGACGTGGAAAGTCGGACGATACTTGTAGGTTTCGTCGAAAGAGTCGAGTACCTTTTGGTAGGCTCCTTCGTTGTATTCGGCGTTGAATTTGTCGCGGTGCTTGATTATCATTCAGTCAGTGTGTGATGTGAAATAGTTTATGGTTTATGGTTTATCGTAATTTCGGTTTATTTGGTAAGAGAATATATTTTTGTTTACTCAAAAGGTGACTTAGAATCACCCTGTGAGTAAACAAAAATAAACTTGGGAAGAAAAAACGCAAATTATTGACGAGTCTGTCAATCAAAGCTAAAGCTGCCGGGCAACTATCAACCGTCAACCGTCAACTAAACCGCTACTGCATCCTCCTTCAAAGCCCCGATGGCATCGTTGATAAACGTCGGCAAAATGGTCTTATGTGTACGTTCGATTTTGTCCGGATGTGACAAATCGCGCACCATTTTTTCCAATTTATCTTTTCCGTGCTCATTCAAAATCATGACCGCCATTTCTTTGCTGCGGAAGTGTTGCAACATCCCGCCGGCGTCTGCCTCGGGGTGAAATTGTACGCCAATCATTTCGGGCGTTAAGCGGACGGCCATTACGGCGCGTTCCAATTCTACTTTCGGGCGTTTCTTTTCTATCGCCAAAATGCGCGCACCCATGCCCTGCAATTTTTGCGCGTCGGGCTGCACCGCTTGGTAGCTGCGGAAGTCCGCTGCGTAAAACGGATCGGGCAAATCGGACAGCAAGCGGTCGGTTTTTCCGCCTTCGGTCAAACGCACTTTTGTGGTGCCGAACATCGGGCTTTTACGCTCCGTAATAGTCGCCAATCCAAAGTGATTAACCAACATTTGGAAAGAGTGACAGATAAAAAAAGCGAACTTGCGCGGTGCGTAAGAGTCTTGGTTGCTGAGGTAAATTTGGTCGAATAAATCGTACAATTTTACATCCCAGGTTCCGAATTTATCACGCGGGTCACCGGGACCGCCGGAAAAGATAAAAATGTCGAAATCTTCGACGTTCGGTACTTCGTTTTTTTGTCTGACATCGAACCAGGTTGCCGAGGCTCTGCGCTCGAATTTTTTAACTATGTCCTGAATACAACGCATTCCTTGATTCGGTGTGCCGTCGTAGAGGTCTAAAATGGCAATTTTTGTGTTTTTCATATTTAGGTCGGTTGACGGTTGACGGTTGACGGTTGACGGGCGCGTTTTACCTTTTGCCCGTCAATCGTCAACTCGCTTTCCGTCCTTAGATTATTTCTTTGTTGTTGTCTTTTTGCGCGTCGTGCCGGTAGTTTTGCGGGCAGCGGGTTTGCGCGTTGTTTTTTTCTTAGCTGCGGGCTGCACGAAAGTACCCCAGTTGATTTGCGGTTTTCCGTCGTGTGCCTGTGCGCGTTCGATGGCGTAATTTGCCATGGTTTCTACGACCCACTCGAAGTTTTCCGCGCCGACCGAGTTGATGTTGGCATCCGGTGCCGGGTTGCAAAAATCAATGGCAATCGGAATACCGTCGCGTACCGCAAATTCTACGGTATTGAAGTCGTAGCCCAATGCCTCGTTGAGTTTCAGCACGTAGTCTTCGATGGTTTTCAGCAATTTATCCGAAACGTCGAAGTTGGCGTCGTAGCGCAAGTGGTGCGGATTGCGCGGCTCGTAGTGCATAATCCGAACGTGTTTGCGACCGATGCAGTAGCAGCGGAAGTAGCTCGTAAAGTCGATACCTTCCTGCAACATCATGACGAGTTGCTCGGTCTCGTTGTACGCATCCCAAATCTCCTGCAGGCTTTCCACCTTATAGACACTCTTCCAGCCACCGCCGGCGTGCGGCTTCATCCACGCGGGAAAACCGCCGATGTATTCCACCATTTTATCCCAATCCAAGGGAAATTTGAGGTTGGTAAAACTCTCCGCCGTTGTATCGTCCGGGTGCGTATGCGAAGGCAACAAAACGGTCTTCGGTACGGGCACACCGATTTGCTCGGCTAACACATTATTGAAGTATTTTTCATCGGCAGACCACCAAAAGGGGTTGTTGATGACGACGGTACCGGTCGCCGCCGCATTTTTCAAATATGCGCGGTAAAACGGCACATCCTGCGAAATGCGGTCGATAATCACGGCGTAATCCGTGGCTTCATTTTGCATGACTTCGCCGACTTCGACAAATTCAGCGGTAATGCCTTTGACATTTTTGCTGTTCACGCGGTCGATAAATGCTTGGGGGAAACTGCGTTCCTGCCCGAAGAGAATTCCGATTTTTTTCATAGTCTAAAATGGTTGATGGTTGATGGTTGATGGTTGGTAGATGATAGTTGTCGGACGGTGGTAGTTATTTGGTTTGGAGCCGTATCAGATACCCCCGACCTCCACGACTGAAGTCGGGACAAGCCGGAGCGGGGAGCAAATTCGGATTTAAAACTGAAAGTCGTCTTGAATTATGATTCGTTTTCAAAAATATAAATCTTGAAGCCTTGTG
>JAHDCG010000090.1:4485-15399 GCA_020629965.1 Saprospiraceae bacterium
CCCCGACCCCGGAGCGGGGAGCAAATTCGGATTTAAAACTAAAAGTCGTCTTGAACTTGTATTCGTTTACAAACACGTAAAGCCTTAAGCCCTGTGTTTTTCACAAAAAAGAGAACCAAAAATTTACAAAATTAACTCGCAATCTCATGCCCGGAGAAAGCCCCCCGCTCCGAGGGGTTGGGGGGCTAAAAGCCGCACAGCCTCTCTCCTCTCTCCTCCCCCTCCCCTACAAAAGCGATAAATAATGCGGAAACATATCTCGCCACAGCGGCCAATCGTGCGGCTTATTTCCGCGAATATCGAGCCAATGGTCGATGCCTTTGGCGTGCAGGATACCGCTCATGCGTTGGTTGCTTTCGAGGCAAATATCGGCGTAAGAAGTTCCTAAGAAAATCTTCATGTCGTAGAGGTGCGGGTTGTCGCTGCCGGGTACGAAGTCCATCGGGTTGTTGAAATAGACATCGTCGTTGTAATGACCGTCCACAAAAGACTTGATGTCGAACGAGCCGCTCATCGAGATGAGGTGGCTGACTGCCTCCGGGTGACGGAACGCGTAATTTGCCGCCATAAATCCGCCGAAACTCGGACCGCCGACCGCTACTTTTCCGGTGCCGCTTTTAGCGCGGAGTTGCGGAATGAACTCTTCGTGTAAAAATCGGTCGTAAAAGTTGTGATTGGCGACGCGCTGCAAAGGGTGGGTATTTTTGTTGTACCAGCTCTCTTTGTTGATGCTGTCGATGGTGTAAATTTGCACCATACCGTTTTCGACAAACCACTTAGCGGAGTCGATGAGCAGAAAATCTTTGCACTCATAATAGCTGCCCAACGTTGTCGGAAAAAGAACGACCGGATAGCCGGCGTGACCGAATTTGAGCATCGGAATATCACGCTGTAAAATGTGTGAGTAAAAGTCGATATATTGCTCGCGCATAAGAGAAAATTTGTTTTCGGAAAGTTTTTCGTTTTGTCAGGCGGCAAAAGTACAAAATTTATAACGAACAAAAAAACGTAAAGCCTTGACTTACTAAAAGTTAGTGCAGGTTTTATATTTACGATTAAAAATTATATTTTGACTGAATAAAAAATTCTATAATTTACACTTGCACAAAATATAAAACCCTACAATTCTATCAAAAATCATGCACTTAAAAAACAACATATTCCGTAAAATATTCCGTTTTTTCCGTAAAAAAAATACTCATTCGGAATATAATTCGGTAGAACGCAGTGAAATTTCCGTTTATTCGGCAAAAATGCGCCGTTATGTCCGCGTCGATGCCTACCTGCCGCCCGGCTATGACCGGCGCAAAGAAGAGAAATTTCCCGTACTTTTTTTCAATGACGCACAAGATATGCAAGCCGTCAACTTGCTAAAGACTCTGGAAAGATTATACGGTCACAAACGCATTCAAGAGATTATCGTTTTTGCTTTTTACCCCAAAGACCGCATGAACGAGTACGGCACAAAATCAACGCCGGATTATCTCAATCGCGGTAATAAAGCAATCGCCTATCAGCACTTTTTAACCGAAGAATTTTTGCCTTTCGCCCGCGAAAATTATCGCCTGAGCGACCGGCAAGAAGACTTCGCCGCAGCGGGTTTTTCCCTCGGCGGTCTCTCGGCTTTCGATACGGCATGGCATCACTCCGATATCTTCGGCAAAGCGGGCGTGTTCAGCGGTTCTTTTTGGTGGCGCAGCAAGGCATTTATCCCCGAAGACCCCGATGCCGACCGGGTGGTACACGACTATGTCCGGCTGAGTAATTCGGTGCTGCCGCTCAAATTTTGGCTGCAAACCGGCACCCGCGACGAGACCGCCGACCGCAATAACAACGGCATTATCGACAGCATCGACGACACGACGGATTTGATAAAACTGCTGCGCGAAAAAGGCTACGCCGAGGAAAATATTAAATATTTGGAAGTCCTCGACGGCGAACACAATCAGCGGACTTGGGGCGAGGTTTTGGGAGATTTTTTAATTTGGGCTTTTCCGCATTAGGCCGCTTTCATTCTTGTTTTATGCTTACGAAAGATTCTACCTGCGATTTTTTGCAGCACTTCGAGGTCGTATTCATTCGTGATTTTTTCCTCCGCGTCCGTCATTATTGCCCGCACTTCATCCAGCAAATTTTCTTTGTAAGACTCTCTTTCCGCCTTTGCCTGCAACAGGTATTCCGTCATCAAAAGCAGTTTTTGCATCACGGTAATATCCTGTCCGGAATAGCGGCGTATCGGAGCTAACACATTGTACAACAGGTCTTTAAAAGTAATGACCGTAAAACTGACACGCAAACTTTCCTCTTCGTCCGACAAATATTCCGTGTCGTCGAGCAGCATACGCAGCGCAAATAAATCGGTCAGATAATCTACGGCAGAAACTGCTGTACCTGGGTCGTTGATGCCGGGAGACATCGCTTTGACGGCGATTTCGGTAATTTGCTTAAAGCCCAACACGAAATTCAAATCCACGATTTCTTCCTCATCGTACAGCAGACAACTCAATAGTTTATCCTGTAGTTCTTTCTCCGTTTTTGCATTCACTTTTAATACCGCCGTTCCTTCCGGCACATACATTCCTTTGATGACCGAGACCTTCACCGTCAGGTCGTTTTCCATTACCAGATTTAATAAGGAACTCTCATTTACCCCTCTGAAATAGCCGGATATTTTCCCTTTGACGACATGATTTTGGTCATTTTCGGAAAAAATTTTACGCTCGTGTCGGGTTTTCTCATCATTCTGCATTCTCAATCTGCGCTTCGTCTGCACATAAACTTTTTTCATAATATTCGAAATCTGAATGGCATTCGATATCGAGTGAATAAAATAAACGAACATGCCCATGCAAACTATGCCGAAAACAATGCCCAGTAAGATAGCAAAACCCGGCAACTGATATTTATCGCCGCCCGGCAAAATACTGATGAGCGTGAAAATGCAGTAAACAATCGTACCGAGATAAAAACCCAAAACAATCTGATGCTTGCGTTCAGAAATCAACCCCGGCAGCAGGCGCGGCGAAAAATCGGAAGAGGCTTGACTCAACAGCAACATCACCATCGAAAAACTGAAAACCACCAATGACAGCAAACCGCCGATGAGCGTACTCAATATGGTGCGCCCCGTGTCGGCATCGCTGAGCACGAGATAAGGAGCGTTTTCTATCAACCAAGCCGTCACACCGAGATTTCTCAATTCATAGGCTATCCACGACAGCAAAAAAAAGGCAAAAGAAATGACACTCGGATAAAAGGCGATGCTGTTCGTCACCTCGTTATAAATTTCGGAAAAGTAGTTTTTAATTTTAATCATCAGCTCAAAACAAAGAGGTTATTCAAAAAAGCGAAGGCGTTCGTTTTTATCTGACGAACGCCTCCAAAAAGTTTTTACATATTTACTTTCTCATTCTTGCCGCCGTCGTAAGTGTCGCCGGTAGCAATCGCCGTCCCGATTTTAAAAAGTTCGACAATCTTACTGCTCGTCGCATCCCAATATTGTGCGTGTACGGGCTTGACACACAACAATGCGAGACGGTTGCTGTCCTTGCCTTCGGGAAACCACGCTTTCAGCATATCGCTCCACAATTCGTCGATTTTTGCTTGGTCGGTCACGATTTTCGCCTTGCCGGCTACCGACAAATAATCGCCGCCGTCCTTATCCGCGTAGGCCAAATTGATGTTGTGTTCCTCGGCGATTTCGTCGGCTTTAACGCTGTATTCGCTCGTAAAAAACCACGCCGTGCCGTCCGCATCGACCTGCGAAGTGTGCATCGGGCGGCTGCGCAAATGACCGTGCGCATCTTCGGTGACGAGCATCGCGGTTTCGATATCCTGCATCATTTCAATTACTTTTTCTTTTCCTGTGGTACTCATTTGTCGAGATTTTAGATTTCAGACGTCAGACTTTAGACTGCCCGGCGTCTTTTGGTTAGATAATATTTTTAAGGAGGTTTACAAGTTTAATCGTTTAGTCGTTTAGACCTAAAAATCTGATAGTCAACATTTTATTTACTTTTTAACGGGTAAATAATTATGCAAACCTACTGCGTTGTTTACGTGGAGAAAATCCGCCTCTACCTCTTTTTCAACCCTCTCAAAGTTCCTCCGCGCCAAACTATAACGAAGACACCGCCGTTTTGCTCATTTTATAAAATTTCAAATACGAACAACCTGCCTGATACCCCGTTTTACATGCATTATCAACTAACCTAAAAATAAAAATTAAAAACATGGAAACTCTTGCAGATATTAATGTAGCATTTCCCGTTATCTTTATCATTGTTGCCCTCGTACTCGGCGTTATCATTGCCAAGACCGGAATATTTACACGCAATCGCGACGAAACCAACGACCCACGTCGCGGCGTAAAACCCAACGATACCAACTACAACATGAATACTTTTGACAAGGACAAAATCGACTCCATGAGTCAAGCGGATGCCAAACGCTTCATCGAGCAGGTCAGAAAAGGCGATTTGTCTTCGCTCAGTCCGCGTGATTTTGCGGCGTTGAAAGAAAAAGCGGGAGAATAATCTTTGTTACGGAAGAGTTTAAAAGTTTAGGCGTTTAGGCAACTTAATACACTGTAAACAAAGTTTCATTAAATTTTTCGCGTCTTTCTTTTCGCGTTTGACGGCGTTAAAAAAAGTGAACCGTAGCGACGGCTATGCTTAATTTTTTTGCCTTGTCAAACACAAAAATAAAGGGCGAAAAAATTTAACAAACTTAATTTACAGTGTACTAAACGCCTAAACTTTTAAACGCCTAAACATTATATCGACAGGCGATGCAGGCGAGTCCGGATTTTTTTAAAAAAAGTTCCGGATTTTTTTTGCGGAAAAAGAAAAATTGTAATAAATTTGAACATCAAAAATCGTCGCTTCGAAATTTCTCGATAATTCGATTATAAATCCAATATGATTTTGAATAAATCACGTTTAAGCATCGAAAACAGATGTTTAAACATCGATTTCTTCCTCATTTCTCTCAAAAACAACTTATTTACTCAAAATGAAAAACTTGAGCAAAAAAACTAAAACCCGTGACGACGAACGTAATTTGCGGGACGGTGTACGAAAAAGAAAACTAAAACCCGTACCTAAGAACAAGTACAAACAGAAAGCTTACGACTACGGAGAAGAAGAAGAATAAAAAAAAATTCGATTCACTTGATTTTTAAATTTATTCTCCTATATTTGCATCGTAAGACAATCACTTTACCAAGAAATTGCAGCTTCGCGCTGCTGAACTTAGGAGTTTTATATGGGTTTTAGGTGTTTAGTCCTCATCATTTACTGATGAGGGCTTTTTTTTTGCCCGCTTTTGTCCTTCCCTCCCTTTTTAGCCCGGTATTTGCAGTACTTGTAATTCGGTATTTATGACGATGTTGAATTTGTTGAGTTGTTGAAGCGATAAACACTCCCCCCTTCCGAAAAAGCAGCTCCCCCCCCCCGTATCAATGCTGCCCCCCAAGAATATTCACAAGTCGCAACTCGTAAATCGTACATCGTAAATCGTTAGACCTTTCCCAACCTATCTAAACGACTCTCACCCGCGAGAGTCACACTGCCCCCGTGCATTTTCCCAACGCTTTAATCGACTTACACAAAATAATTCCATGAGCAATTTTACACTTGTCAAAGCCCTGTCCTCCGCCCTCTTGTTGCTGCTGCTGTTACAGCCGTGCTACGCAAACGCCTACTCACAGGGTGACTTCAGCCCTTACTCACAGGGTGACTCTAAGTCACCTTTTGAGTACAAACTCAAGCAAAAAAAACCGACCTCCCTCATTCACAAAATCTACCGAACAGCAAAAAATCAACTTGCGGCGCAGTTGACCGACTTGTCCCAAGCAAATCCTGCCTTTACCCCGCCCGCAAGCGGATTTTTTGCCCCCGCCGTGCTGATGAACGCCTCCATCGGTGACTATACCTTTAAAGACTGCAACAGCAACGGCATTAACGACGGCGGCGACTCCCCCCTCGCCAACGTGCGCATCTATATCACCGGCACCGATGTCGGCGGAA
The DNA here is from genome assembly GCA_020629965.1 of Saprospiraceae bacterium. Classification (GTDB taxonomy): domain Bacteria; phylum Bacteroidota; class Bacteroidia; order Chitinophagales; family Saprospiraceae; genus JAHDCG01. The sequence goes on from JAHDCG010000090.1 coordinate 10,515, forward strand.
ATATGGTCAGCGACTCCACTTTAAGTCAAGCCGACGGCTCCTATATTTTTGATAATCTCAACGCCGGTACCTACGTCATCCGCTTCGGTTTTCCGATCGACCGCGAAGGCTTCGCCTATACCTCCAAAGACAGCAGCCCCGACGAAACCGAAGACAGTGACGCCGACGAAGGCAACGGCGAAACCGACCCTGTCACCCTCGCCGAAAACGAAGTACGCACCGACATCGACGCCGGCTATCTCGACGTGCAGCCGCCCCAAGCCGTAGATTTGGTCGATCCGCTGATTTTGTCTTGCAGCGACACCATCCCAAATCTCCTTTTCACGGACAACTGCACCGAACCCGAAAACATAAATATCATTTCGGAATCAAATACCGTTATCGCCGACGATGACTGCGAAACCCGCATTAAACGCGGCTTCCTGCTCAGCGACGAATGCAATAATGTCAACAGCATTTGTCAAATCGTCATTCTGCGCGACACCACACCACCGACCGCAACGGGCTTGGATACGCTCGTACTTTGCCCCGACGATGCCGAAAATCTGCCGCCGCCGACCTTTACCGATGATTGCGACGATAATCCGACGGTCAGTTTTCTCGCCGAAGGCACGGTGCCCGTCGATGATTGCGAATTTCAAATTCAACGCCTCTTCGAAGCCACCGACGCCTGCGGCAACAGCGAAGAATATGTGCAAATTATCACCGTCAGAGACACCGCCGCCCTCACCGTCGTTTCCGAACCGGGCGACCTGACTTTCGAGTGTGCTTTGGGCGAAATTCCCTTCCCCGAGCTGATGAACTCCTGCGGCGAAATGATTCCCGTCGCGGCGGATACCGTCATTACGCCCGGCAGTTGCACGAATAATTTTGTCGCCGACATCAATTTTACCTCCGATAACGATTGCTACGACTACAATTTCAGCATTCAAATCACCGTCACCGACTCGACCCCGCCCGCCTTAGCCGACGGCGATACCGACGACGTACAAATCGAATGCGGCGACCCGCTGCCCCCGTTTACGCTCACTTTTGCCGACAACTGCGGCGGCGCAGTCACGCAAACTCCCGCCGCCGATACCACGGTTTTAGCCTGTGGTTTCAGTATCGAACAAAGCGTTACGGCAACCGACATCTGCGGCAATGATACTACCGTCAGCCGCACCGTCACCGTCGTCGATACCACCGCGCCGACCCTCGAAGGCGTACCCGAAGACCTCGACAGCGACTGCGAAAACGACCAAGTACCGCCGCCCGCCGAGGTCACGGCAATCGATACCTGCGACGGTGAAGTGCCCGTTACCCTGACCCAAGACACCACTAACATGGCCTGCGCGGGTACTTTTATGATTACCCGCACCTGGACGGCAACCGACAACTGCGGCAATGCCGTCAGCGACACCCAAGTCATTACGGTAGGCGACGACGGACCGCCCGTTATCGACGGTGTACCCGACGACCTCGAAGTCGATTGCGAACTGCCGCCCCTGCCCCCGGTCACTGCCTCCGACAACTGCGGCGAAGTCACCCTGACCATGACCGAAATTACTCCCGCCGACACCTGCCAGACCTACACCGTGACGCGCACCTACACCGCCGTCGATGACTGCGGCAATGAGACTGTCGAAAATTACACCATTACCGTCAATATCGACTTTCCGACCGCGCCCGATATGCTGCCCGAGTTAATCGTGGCTTGTGACGAGGCAATCAGCGACCCCGTCAACCCGACCCTCGACGGCGGCTGCTATGACGCGACTTTTGTCAATTTGACGGAAGAAGAAACGCCGGGCGACTGTCCGCAAGAGTTCAGCGTCGAGCGCACCTTTAACTACGAAGACGACTGCGGCAATACCTTCACCATCACGCAAACCGTGCAGGTCGTCGATACCGTCGCCCCCGTTTTAACTATTTTAGAACCCATGTTGCAGGGCTTGGAAGACGGCGATTCTATTTTCCTCGAATGCGACGCGATGGTGATGATGAACGAAGACGGCGCGACGGCGGTCGATAATTGCGACGACGACGTGACCGTGCAATTCATGGAAATGCTCGGCGAAAACGCGGATTGCACCGAAGACGGCTACATCTCGCACATGATATGCGGCTGGAAAGCCACCGACGACTGCGGCAATCAAGGACAGATTTTCATCAACTTTTTCATCATCGACTCCACGCCGCCCATGCTGTTCGGGGTGCCGGACGATGTGACCGGCGATTGCACTTTCGACCTCACACCGCCCAACGTCGGGGTAATGGATAACTGTGATTTTGACGTAGAACTCACGACAGAAGAAACCGAAAGCGGTGACCCCTGCGAGCGCATCATCGTGCGCACTTACACGGCGACCGACCACTGCGGCAACACGGTTTCCGACTCGTACACCATCACTTTAATCGACGACCAAGCCCCCGTTTTAATCGGCGTACCGGCGGATACGACAGTAACTTGCTCGACCCTGCCCGAGCCGCCGCACGTCACCGCAACCGACGACTGCGACGAAAACCCGACGGTGGAATACACCCAAGTTATCAACGGTGATGATTTTTGTGAAATGTACACCGTCATTCGCACCTGGAAAGCCACCGATTTTTGCGGCAACACGACCTCCGACAGCCAAACGATTACGGTAAATGATAACGTCGCGCCGACTTTGGAAGGAGTACCGGATGATATTTCGGTGACTTGTCAGGAAATTCCCGCGCCCGCAGATGTGACGGCGACGGACGATTGCGACGAAAATATCATGGTCGTTTTCACCGAAACCATCCTCGGCGATGAATGCGACGCTTACCAAATTATCAGAACTTGGACGGCAACGGATAACTGCGACAATGCAAGCACGGCAACACAAACCATCAGTGTAGCCGATGATGTTGCGCCGACTTTAGAAAGTGTGCCGGACGATATTTCCGTGTCTTGCAATGAAATTCCCGCGCCCGCGAATGTGACGGCAAGCGATGATTGTGATGAGAATGTCGAAGTCGTCTTTACCGAAAATATCGACGGTGACGAATGCGACGCTTACCAAATTATCAGAACGTGGACGGCGACGGATGACTGCGGGCAGAGCGTTTCGACAACACAGATTATCAATGTAACGGACGATGTCGCCCCGACTTTAGAAGGTGTGCCGGACAATATTTCCGTGTCTTGCAATGAAATTCCCGCGCCCGCGAATGTGACGGCAAGCGATGATTGTGATGAGAATGTCGAAGTTGATTTTACTGAAAACATTAACGGCGACGAGTGTGATGCTTATGAAATTATCAGAACTTGGACGACAACGGATGACTGCGGGCAGAGCGTTTCGGCGACGCAAATTATTAGTGTGGCAGATGATGTCGCGCCGACTTTGGAAGGTGTGCCGGATGATGCAACCGCGCAGTGCGACAATATTCCGCCGCCGGCGAATGTGACTGCAAACGATGATTGCGATGCTAATGTCACGGTCGAATTTACGGAAACCGAAACGCCCGGCGACTGTCCGCAAAACTTTACTCTCGTCAGAACGTGGACGGCAACCGACGCCTGCGGTCAAACGACAAGTGCATCACAAATTATCAATGTCAGCGACGACACCGCGCCCGTTTTAACTTTTGTGAATAATGATTTTCAAAACGGCGACACCTTATACTATGTCTGCGAGCGGGAAATTTTCGACGCAAACGATGTGACGGCAAACGACAACTGCGACCAAAATCCGACCGTGAATTTTGCAGAAAACGAAATCGGAAACGACCCTTGCCGCCGCATTTTTACAAATACATGGACGGCAACCGACACCTGCGGCAATACCGCAACGCTAACTCTTTTCACCGTCACCGAAGATAATACCCCGCCCGTTTTCGACAACTTGCCCGCCGATAGCGCGACGGATTGCGAAGATGTTTTAATGCCCGAGGAACTGACGGCAAGCGACAACTGCCCCGGCGAAGTGACTATTACGGTCAATGACGAAACAACCGGTACGACCTGCGAAAATTTCACTGTATTGCGCACCTACACCGCGACCGACGCCTGCGGCAACAGCACGACCGCGACCCAAACCATCACCGTCAGCGACGACGAAGCCCCCGAACTCAGCGGCGTTCCCGAAGATATCAGCGTGGAATGCGACGCCGTGCCCGCCCCCGCAAATGTCACCGCAACGGACAACTGCGCTTACAGTCCGGAAGTTATTTTCACGGAACAAAATATCCCCGGCGACTGCCCGGGCAACTATTTTTTAATCCGCACCTGGACGGCAACCGACGACTGCGGCAACGAAACGACCGACTCACAAACCATTGTGGTTCAGGACACTACGGCACCGGTCATTTCCGATGTGCCCGCCGATACGACTGCCGACTGCGAAGATTTGCCGGCGGGCAGCGCAGACCTCGTCACCGTCACGGACAACTGCGACGACGACCCCGAAGTCATTTTTGAGCAAACGACAGCCGGCGATGATTGCGACAATTTCACCATCATCCGCACTTGGACGGCAACGGATAATTGCGGCAACTCGACGGCGGTCACGCAAACGATAAACGTCACCGACGACAGCGCACCGGATTTCACAAATTTCCCGCAAGACATAACTTTTGAGTGCACCGCCGAGGACGTAAACGACTTTCCGACGGCGACCGATAACTGTGACGACGACGTAGAAATTATCCTCGAAGAAGCGCAGGTAGATTTGAGTTGCGGCTTTCTGATTTTCCGCATTTTCACCGCTACCGATGACTGCGGCAACGAAACGACGGCAACCCAAAAAATTACCGTCACGGATACGGAAGCTCCCGTGATTAGCGGCGTGCCGGATGATGTGACAATAGAATGCGACGAGGAAATTCCGCCGGCAAGCGACGTAACCGCAGCCGATAACTGCGGCGAGGCGAC
>JAHDCG010000090.1:15499-24292 GCA_020629965.1 Saprospiraceae bacterium
ATCGAAGACGCGGCGGTGATTTCCGATAACTGCGACGCCGATCCGGAGGTTATTTTCACCGAGCAAACGACCGTCAGCGACGACTGTGAGGAAGACGGATTTCTCGTCAATTTGCTCTGCACCTGGACGGTGACGGACGACTGCGGCAACGTTTTGGTTTTCCAAATTACGGTTTTGATTGTCGATACGACCGCCCCCGTTTTCGACTGCCCCGACAATATTTTTGTCGATGCGGCAGCGGGCGAAGAAGTCCCCGCCGCCGAGGATATTCCGGTGACGGACAACTGCACGGATGAACTCGTTTTGACCTTTGACGAGACGCAGGTTATCGGCGAAGACTCCTGTGGTTACACGCTTTTCCGTACTTTCACGGCAACGGACGAATGCGGCAACACGGCATTTTGTTCGCAGACGGTGACGGTGGAAGAGTTTTGCGTTTGCCCCGATGTCATCATCACGGATATGACGAATACGCCCGAAACCTGCGTCGGTAACGACGGTACTTTTACGGTAGAAATCGAAGACGCGGCGGCTTACGAATACACCCTGATTCCGAACTTGGGAACGAGTAACGATGTCGGAAATGCCTACACCGATTTGCCGGCGGACGATTACCTTTTGGTCATCATTCAGCCCGACGTCGATACCTGCGAGACGAAGATTTTCTTTACCATCGAAGACAGTTGCTCGGACTGCGACGTCGAAGTTTTTGCGGAAAATAACATCACCGCCGAACTGACGGACTGCAACGCGGAGGCAAGAATTTGTCTCGAAATCGAGCAGGAAAGCGTTACGGATTACGACATTCTGCTGAACGGCGAGACCTATACGGGCAGCCTGTTGGGCTGTACTTTCGACACGATTTACAGCTACGCGACCTCTGCCCTGCCGGGTGCGGGCTTCGACGGGCCGTACACGCTGACCGCCTGGACGGTGGACGGTACGGAGTTCAGCGGCGAGTTTGACAACTTGGTCGATTTGATACAAATGATGAACGCATGGGATGCGGGCGGCAACTGGCAACTGATGAGCAACAGCATCATCGGCGGTCGCACCGGCGCGGATTACAGCAGCATTACGATTACACAAAACGGCACGGGCGCGATGTCGGTTTTGACGGCAAATACAGGCACGAATGCGGTCGGTATTTCGGTCAGTGCACCGATGGGTGAACACGAATTTATTTTCACACATACGCAAACCGGTTGCGCGGATACGGCGCAGGTCAGTGTGATTTGCAGTCCGCTGATTTCGCCGGCGACGGAGTACATCGAGGTGCCGGAAAATCGGACGGAAGAATGGTGTTTAGACGTTTCTGAACTGCCGGGCGCAGTCATTTCTGTACAAAATCACTACGACGAGTCGTTGACACAACGGGCGATTTGCTCCCAACCCGATGCGGATAACTGCCTGACTGTCAGCGGAAAGACAATCGGCAGTCAAACCTTTACTTTCATTGCTTGTGATGATTTTGGCTTCTGCGATACGACTTATCTGCAGGTCAACGTTACAGAAGCGGTCTTTGCGAGTGCCGACGTACCGTTTGCCGTTGACGATGAGCTGAGCCTGATACAAGGCGAACCGGTGATGATTGATGTCTGCGAAAATGACGAGTTGAACGGAGAAATCGAGCGACACACTTTGCTCAGTCAACCCGCGTCGGGCAGAGCTTACATCGAGAGCAATCGAGTCAGCTATACGCCCGCCGCCGAGAGTTGCGACGAGGTCCGATTCAGCTACGAAATCTGCAACGATATGGGCTGCGACGACGCGGAAATTATCATTCACTACCTCTGTGATGAAATCGAAATCTACGGTGGTTTTTCTCCGAATAACGACGGCGTGAACGATGCTTTCACTATCGCAGGGTTGGCGCGCTATCCGCATCACCGCTTGCAGGTTTTCAACCGTTGGGGCAGTTTGGTTTTTGCGTCGGAAAACTATCAAAACGACTGGCAAGGAACGCACGACGGTTTTGATTTGCCGGACGGCACTTACTTTTATCTTTTGGAAAGCGGTGAAGAGCGGAGTTTTTCGGGGTTTGTGGAGCTGCGGAGGTAAGAGGGTGTTTATTTGGTGATTTGTTTATTTAGGTCGAGCGACTCAAAATAGTCGATGAAAGGTATTGCCTTTTAAGTTTAAGGGGTTTAATCGGATGCTGCTGTTCGGTTAAACCCCTGATTCATTCGGTTCGCAACCTAAATTATCGGAATTACAATTTATTTAAAAATAAATGTAACAAAGCCGACATTTTTTTGAACATCGTAACGGAAGATTAGTTTTAGCCATGATTGTCACGAGACAATTACTACTTAAACATTTTGAGAATTTGCGGAATTAAAAGTCAAATATTTTATAAAAACACCTTTTGGATTAAAAAAATTTTAACCGATTTTGATATTCCATTTTCAATATTTTTCTCAAAAATTCTCACTCTCAAACGAATCTAACCAATACAATTATGTCTTACAGAAAAACAACAAATCAATACACCCCGTTGACCGGTCGCATCTCGCGTGTCAACTGGGGCGCAATTTTCGCCGGCGGCTTGACTGCCCTTTCCATTGCTTTACTGCTCAATTTACTCGGCACGGGTATCGGTTTTGCCTCTATCAATCCGATGGAAGAAGCTGACCCGATGGCGGGTCTCGGTACCGGCACGGCGATTTGGTGGACGATTTCCAACCTCATCTCTTTACTCGCGGGCGGCTGGGTAGCCGGGCGCATGGCGGGCTTTACGAATAAAGTCGATGGCGGCTTACACGGATTTTTAGCTTGGGGCTTTTACGCCACGGTCAGCTTTTTCCTTTTGACGACCACCGTATCGAGTGTTCTGACGGGTGTCGGCGGCACTATCGGTAATTTGTTCGGCGGCGGCACTAACGAAAGAGTCGTGGTAGAATTAGACCGCGCACGTCAGCAAAGTCAACAAACGGCTGATTACGGTATCGACGCTATGAAAGCGGATATGTACAATCTCATCAATCAGGCGGAACGCTACAATGTACTGCCGAATGACGCATCGGAAGAAGTGCGCAGCACAATTGATAACTTGCAGGGCGACCTGAAAGAAGCCAACATCGCTGCGAACGTCGATCAATTTATGAACAACATTAACTACGACTTAGACCAAAACGGCGACCTCGACATCAGCGTAGAGGGCGACTACTTCGACAAAAATGCCGTGCGCAATTACCTGACGGAAAACACCGAACTAAGCGACGCCGAAATAAACGGTGTCATCACCAAATGGGAAAACAACATCGAGACTGCGGTGAATAAAGCCGAGAAATACTACGCCCGGGCGAAAGCCAAAGTGGTAGAGTTCAGCGCAAAAGCGGCGGATGCCGTAGCTGTTTTCTGTATCAGTGCCTTTTTTGCCCTCGTTTTAGGTGCAGTTGCCGCTTTTTTCGGCGGCGAGTGGGGTTCTCCGAAAAATACGGTGACCGCTACCGACCCCGATCAAGTGGTGACGGATGCCGTCTAAATAAGAAAACAAATACACACAGAATTTTGACTGTAGAAGAGTCGTACCGAATTGTCGGTGCGGCTTTTTTTTATGCGGTAACGCAGTAGGAGGTACGAGGTACTTGCATTTACAAAATCCGAGATAAGTCCGAAATACTGTCTGATATTCTTGAAGAAAATACCCCGTACCTCCGGTAAATTCGAATAAACAAATAAGCACCCCTCAAAAATCCGCCCCGTCATCACCGCCGCCGCGACGCTCACCGCCTCTGCCGCGTCTGCTCTTATCCTGACGCAGCGCATAGCTGAACCCGAGAAACACAATGCGGCTCTCCCGTTTAAAGCGAAAATATTGGTCGAGACCGGCTTGGTCGATGTCGATTTCAAAATCACGGGTATTCAGAATGTCGCTGACGCGCAAAGTAATTTCTCCTTTACCCTTCAATACAGGTTGTTTGAGCGCAATGTCGATGCTGCTGACGGGGCGATAATTGCCCTGTACGCCGACGCCTGCCGAGCGGAAGAAAGAGGCGATTTGCAATTCGGTCTTCGTCTTAAAAGTATAATTTCCGCTGACGCGACCGGAGGCTAAGTAGCCGGAGTTGGTCAGGTCGGATTCGAGATTTTCGCCGTTAATGACCGAGCGATAAATGTTGGTGTTGGCGGTAAAACGCAGTTTTTTGGAAGGGCGATAAGTGCCGACAATTTCGAGGCCGTAATTTTGTGCGGAGGTCAAATTACGCCAAGTCGAAAAGACGACGCCGTTGTCGCGCACGTCCTGAAAGCGAGAAATCACGTCATTGGTTTTGCGGTAATACAGTCCCGTGCTGAACGTGCCTTTTTTGGAATATACCAAGTAATTGACTTCGTAGGAGTTGATAAACTCGGGCAGTAATTCGGGATTGCCCCGGCGGAAATTGAGCGAGTCGCGCACCTGCACGAACGGATTGAGCGAACGGGAGCGCGGACGGTTGACACGGCGGCTGTAACTCGCCTGTACCGTTGCTTTTTCCGATACTTTGTAACTCACCGAACCCGACGGGTACAACTCGAAATAGTCATTGCTGAAAAACGGATTTTCGGCGTTGACGCTTTCCGCATCGACCAAAGCCTGCTCGGCGCGGATGCCGAACGAGTAGGCAAATTTATTCTTTTCATTGCTGTAAATCCCGTACAGCGCGTGTACCTGCTCGTCGTAAATGAAGCGATTGCTGAGGTCGTAATTTTTGCTGACCTCATCCAATCCGTTGAAAAAATAATCGTTGTCGATGTGCTGCGCGGTGACTTGATAGCCGGTTTCGATTTTCGCTTTTTCACCGACCGGATGCACGTAGTCGATTTGTGTGCGCAGACGGGAAGAGGACTCGTCTTCCAAAACTTCATTGCCGAAAAAATTGTAGTTCACGCCGTCGAGGTCGAAAAAATTTTCGTTTTCGACTTCAAATTCCGTCTCCGTACTCGTCGAATACCTGCCGGAAATACTCAATTCCTGCCCTTCTCTTTTAAAACGGTGAAAATAATTTAAGTCATAATCGAGGTCGGATTCGTCTTCGTCGCTGTCGCTGCGCGTGAGCGAGGTATCGGTCAAATTACCGACGGCGTCGATAAATTCACCCTCACCGTCGGCATCGCTGCTGCGCGTACTCGGGTTGTAAGTCACCGAACCGGTGATGCTCGCCTGCGGACTGATAAAGTATTCCGCACCGCCTTTAACGGTATGCGAAGTACGGGTGCTGAGCGAATAATTTTCGACATTGCGCGTAAAAGCGGTATCGGCAAAAGTCTGCGTGCGGCGGCTCGTGCGCTCCCGAAAATACTCGCCGTAGCGACCGGCGTAGTTGAAAAAGGTGTTGAATTTACCGACGCGCCAATTCAGATTGACGTTGCCGTCGTATTTGTTGCGCGAACCGATATTCAGCGTGGTCTGCAGATTAAAACCCGCCCGATTTTGCTTTTTGGTAATGATATTGATGATGCCGCCGGTGCCGTCGGGGTCGTATTTTGCGTTGGGATTGGTGAGGACTTCGACGTCTTTTATCGTACTTGCGGGTATTTGCTCCAAGACCGCATTTCTGCCCGCGCCGGTGAGTGCCGAGGGTTTTCCGTTGATGAGAATGCGGACGTTACTTGTGCCGCGCAGCGATAAGTTGCCGTCGGTATCGAAAGTAACGGAAGGAATATTGCGCAGCACGTCTTCGGCATTGCCGCCCGTCGCGTTGATTTGCTTTTCGACGTTAAAGGTCTTTTTGTCCAAACCGAAAGTAATTTCGCTCTTTTCGGCGGTGACTTCCACCGTTTCCAAAGCAGTGCCCGTCATCAGCACGACGCGCCCTACCCTGCCCACGCGATTGTCGGCGTCGATGGTGATATTTTCTTTTTTGGTATCTGTATAGCCGACGAACGAGACGACGACATCGTAGCTGCCGTAAGGTAAATCTTTGACAAAAAACCGCCCGCTTTCGTTGGTAATGCCGCCGTCCTGCATGGTTTCGGTGCCGGCTTGGTAAATCAAAACGTTGGCGAAGGCAACCTCGGCATCGTTCTTGGCATCCACGGCTTTCCCGACGAGTGCGCCGGTGTCAGGGGTCAATTCGGACATTTTACCGCCGCGACCGCCGCCGGGTCTTTGCGCGTTAATTGTTTGTAAAAAGGAAAGGAAAAATATGGAAAAAAGGAGTAGAGTCAGTCGCATAAACGGGTATTTGAATAAAGGTGATTTTGAGAAATTATTTGAGGCGCAAAAGTCAATATCTTCAAACGGAAGTCAACGCAGACTGTTTAGTTTATTGAATTTTTAACCGTTGAGGTTGAGACTTTAGACCTTAGATATTAGACTTTAGACTGCCCGTTTGACTTGTTCGACTTTAGTTAAAACACCTAAAGCCAAAAAAAATCCGTTTCAATCCGCCATATCCGCTAAATCAGTCCTGTCCCGTACTTCAGTCGGGAGAATCTATCTTAGTCTCGAAAATCAACACAGCGATTCTCATTAAAAAAGCCTATTTTTGCGCCCGGAGAAAACAACATTTTTGTGATTAAAAAATTCCTCATTTTATGCCTTTTCAGCCTTTTTGTCTGCGCCCTGCAGGCAGAGGATTACCGTTTTCACAAAGTGCCCGCCAAGCCCGGTGACGGTGCTTTTTCTCTGCTGCGCCGCTACGACCTCGCCGACCACCCTTGCAATATCACGCAATTTTTCAAGCTGAATAAACTGAATGCCTCCTCGGGTTTAGTTATCGGAAAATACTACGAAATTCCCGTCATTTTGTACCGCTACAACGGCAAAAGCATTCGCTCGACCATCGGAAAAAATGACTGGAGTTTGGCGAAAGGCATCGAAAATTACAATGAAAAAATGCTGCGTGAAAACAATCGGGCGATTGATTTTCGGAAAGATAAAAATCTGTGGGTGCCGTATCATACCTTTCATTGCCCAAAGGATAAAGCCGCCACCGCCGTCACACAATCGGAACTCAAACCCGCCGATAACAGCGAACCCGACCTCACCGACCCCGAGCGCGTCATCATTGCCGACGCACAGGCAAGTATGACCAACGACATGGGCACGGGGCGCATTTTTCCGATTTTCGGCACAAAATATCAAAAAGTGCCGCTTGTCGATAATGCGCTGCGCGGGCGCGTGTATTACATCGTCAGCGGTCACGGCGGCCCCGACCCCGGTGCTATCGGTAAGCAGGGAAGACACACGCTGTGCGAAGATGAATATGCCTATGATGTGGCTCTGCGACTGGTCAGAAAATTGGTGGAACACGGCGCAACGGCGTACATGATAGTGCGCGACCCCAACGACGGTATTCGTGATAATAAGTATCTGAAATGCGACTACGACGAGGTGGTTTGGGGCAACGAAAAAATTTACCGGCAGCAAAAACCGCGTCTTTTTCAGCGCAGTAACGCCATCAATGCGCTCTACGAAAAGCACCGCCTGCAAGGCGTCGCCTACCAACGTGCCATCATGATACACGTGGACAGCCGCAGCAAAAAACAGCAAACGGACTTGTTTTTTTACCACGCCCCCGGCAGCGAAGAGAGTAAAAGTTTTGCGAAAGAACTGCACAAAACCATGGAATCGAAATACAAAAGGCATCGCGCCAGCGGCGAATATCACGGTACGGTAACGGGCAGAGACTTGCACATGCTGCGCGAGACAAAACCCGTTTCGGCTTACATCGAATTGGGCAATATCCGTAATGCCTTCGACCAAAAAAGAGTGGTTTATGCGAGTAACCGGGAGGCGTTGGCGAAGTGGATTTGTGAGAGTTTGTTGCCTTAAAACGGTGGACGGTTTTACGGTGGACGGTGGACGGGCGGTACTTGCTTGGCTACAGAATTAGAAGCAAAATGCGAGACAGTTTTTAGGCTGTCTCGCATTTTTTGTTTTAGCATGAAGTGCAGGTTGCAAAACGGTTATGCCCGAGTTGCTCGAAAACTTCAAGTAGTTGCCTCGCTCTAAACGATTAAACGACTAAACGATTAAACACTCTTTTTTCAAGTCACCGCCCAAGCCTTCCCGCCCGTAGTCGCCTGCAAATCCGTACAGCCCTCGAAAGGTCCGACACCCGACGGCGGTGCATAGACTAACACTTCCTTAGCCACTTGCTCGCTGCTGAAATAAGCGAAGGTCACATTCGATTTAAATTTACGCCAAAAGCGACTCAGTGCGGTGCGTTTTTCCTCATCTTCCTCTTCCGTTCCTAATCCGTCATTAAACGCCGCCGCGTCGATTTTTTTCACAAAATCGGTTTGTGCTGCCGGGTCTGCCTCATTGAAGTCTTTGCCCAAAGTCTCTTTTGCCGCTGCATAAAAAGCATCCATACCTTTGGCAAAAATATCTTTCGACTCTGCGTTTTCCGCCTCATTGTACAGCCCGTCGATAAACTCGATAACACCGACCTCCGAAGCCGACGGCGAGTCCGTTTTCGGAAAAATAATATCCGCCAAACGCGATAGGGTTTTGGTCTGCCGAGCGGAGAAAAAACCCGCCTGAAAATCTTCCTGCGGCTCTACGTTGCAGCCGCTGAGCAGTGCAGTGACCGCCGTCCCCGATGCCGCAAAACCGAAGGCAAGCGAGGTCAATTTTATTACATCTCTTCTTTTCATGATATTTGGTTGACGGTTGTCGGTTGACGGGGGGCGCAGCTTTTATCAGCATAACCTTTTTCCCTGAACCGTAACATCTTAACCGTTTTTTTTAGTTGTCGGTTGTCCGTTGTCGGTTGACGGGGGCGCTGTTCTTGATTTCAGAACTGCTTCCGTGTACCGCAACTTTTTCAACCGTTTTTTTTTGTTGTCGGTTGTCGGTTG
>JAHDCG010000006.1:0-88668 GCA_020629965.1 Saprospiraceae bacterium
TGGGTGATGTGAACGGGAGTGCAGACCCGCAGAATTGATGACGGTTGACGGTTGATGGTTGATGGTTGACGGTTGACGGTTGACGGTTGACGGTTGACGGTTGACGGTTGACGGTTGACGGAAAAAAGCAGCCTTGGACTTTCTGCAAAGTTCAAGGCTGCTTTTTTTATAAAATTTATCGACGGTTAGCGAATTTGCATAGCTTTAAAATATTATTTTCCGGCAATTACCCCGATTGCGAAGAGCAAAGATTTTACTTCGTAAAATCAAAATCATAACCAATCATAAAAATCAGGTTAAAAAAAGAAAATAGTTGTCACAGAGCCGGGCGAAGCCGACAAATAAACAAATAACCGCATCAACAAATAAACACCCTACGGCTGTCTTGCAATCACCACTTTAAACTGCTGCGGGGTCTCCCCTTCGGGCAATACGCGGAGGAAATACGTGCCGCCGGGTAAATCGGAAACATTCGCGCTGCCGTCGTAAATCTCGCGCAGTACGACCTTTCCGTCCGTTGCCGTCAGGATGATTTCGGTGCGCACATTCGCAAATTCACCCAAATCCAACTGCAATACTGCGCTCGTCGGGTTGGGATAGACGCGGATTTTTTGCGCGGCAATTTCACCGGTCGAGGTGTCTTCGTCGGCTGTGATTTCCAAACTGTGGTACATGTCTGCCGTGCAGGTTTCGTGTACGTTCATATTCGTCAAATGCAGGTGTACTTCGTACATTCCGGGCGTATCGTAAGTCGTGACGGGTGCGGAGTGGTCGGAAGTTTCGCCGTTGCCGAAATCCCAGGCGCGGTGCGTCGCCGTCGGAGTTTGGTCGTGGAAGTGGACTTCTTCGCCCTCCGTTGCGGTCACGGGCGCGGTCATGTCGGGCGTCATTTTGTTGCTGTAAAAAGTCGCCGTTTCCGTTTGGCAGTCGCCTTGGTAGCAGGTTTCCAAAGTCACGGTGTGCATTCCGCCGTCTGAGTAGGCGTGTACGGGAGATGCTTCCGTCGAGGTCGTGCCGTCGCCGAAATCCCACGTCCACGAGTCGATTTCCGCTTCTTCGGGCGTGGCAAAGCGACGCGTACCGTCGCAGAGGTCATCGTTAAAAACGCGCAAATTACCGTTAAAGTCGCTGCCCGAAGTACAGGCATAACTTGCCGCGAAACCGCTGCCTGTGCCGCCGCCGAAAGTGACTTCGACAATGGTTAAAGCCGAACCGCTCGACGAAATCACCCCGCCGCCGCCGGGCAATTCATTACCCGTGTAAAAACCGATAATCCCCGCATTGGTGTCCGCACCGTCATAAATTAAAATGTAATCTTCGTCGGAATAATCGAACTCCGTAAATACCAAACCGATGGTACCCGACTCGCGCAGCAGCGTAATCGTTCCGAAATTTTCGGATAAATAATCCGCATCCGGTCCGCCCGAGTCGTACAAATCTCCCGAACACAGACTGATGTAAGTGATTTCGTCGCCGCCCGGTATATTTTCTTCCTCGCAGGTTTTATCCAAAATGATGACCACGTCGTTTTGAATGTAAGTGTCGCAACCGACTTCGTTGCAGACTGTCAAAGACACATCGACCGTATCACTCGCCGTGAAATTGATAATCGGATTTTGCGAGTCGGAGGTAAAACCCTGTCCGAAATCCCAAAACCAACTGTCGGGCGCACCGAGACTCTCGTCGATGAAAAGAAACGGTTCGTTAATACACACACTGTCACCGATGACGCTGAAATTTGCCGTCGGCAAAATCGGGTCGGCATTACAACTAAAAGTCGCCGCAAATCCGCTCAGTTGGTTAAAGTGTCCCGTGTATTCCTGCAAAGTCAAAATGCCCGAGGTCGCAACGAGCGTTTCTCCCGCCAATTCGTTACCCGTAAAATTGCCTAAGAAATTCCCCGTAAACGGCTCACCGTCATAGACATAGAGGAAATCGGCGTGCTCTTCGTAGTTAAATTCAGAGAAAGTAATCGTTACCTCTTCCGCACCCGGCGGTGCGATAATCAGGACACCGTTGTTGCCTTCGAGATAGTCCGCCGTCGGGCCGCCCGAGTCATAGACGTTGCCTTCGCAGACCGTAATCGTTTCTGTATTATGCTCCGGCGGAATGTTTTGCGTGTAGCAATCAGTCTCGACGGTCACGTATTCCGTCAGGGTCAAAGTATCGCAACCGAGGCTGTTGCAGGCAATAAGTTGTACCGTATAACTGCCGTCAGCGGCGTAGGTATGCTGCGGATTTTGCTCCGTCGAGGTCGTGCCGTCACCCAAATCCCAGACCCAGGTCGTTGCCGTATTCAGCGTCAAATCGTTGAACTGTACGGGTAGATTGCCGCAAACAAATTCGGGGCTTGCCGCAAAATTCGTTTGTACCGGCGCAATGACAAACAACGTAATTTGAATATCGACGGTGGGTTGCAGCGGGTCATTTGTCAGCAAAGTCACGACTAAGTTGTAAGTGCCGGTCGCCATGCCTTCGGAGTCGATAAAAATGTCCAAAACCTGACTGCCGTCGATGCCGACCGTGCCGCTTTCGGGCGTGACGGTCAGCACATCTTCGACCGGTGTACCTAAAGGAATACTCATCGTATTCGGATTGTCGGGTAAAGCAAAAGTGCCTTCGGCAATGACCTGACCGTTACCCGCATTTAAGACGCTGAAGAAAGTCAAAGCACCGTCGCCGAAGCTGTCGAAAAGGTTCAGCGTGTAAGTATCGCCCGTCGGTAAGCCGGTAATCGTTTCCGTATAATCGGTGAATGCGGCGTAAAAATCTTCCGAAAAGACGACTATCTCGCCCGCACTGTTGGTGACATTCCAAGAAAACTCGCCGCCCCAATTATCGGTGGTAAAGTTAAAAATAAAACCCGACGCATCGGTCGCAGAGGCGGCAGAATAGGTCAAATCCGCCTCGCCGACATTGCCGATATTGACGTTGAGGGTTTCGGTTTCGCCTTCGATCAATTCGACCGTAAATGTCAGGGGATCAACGGTCAGCGACGGTGCGGCTACGCCCGTGCCGGTCAGGGTGATAACGACCGGGTCGCCGGCATTATTAGTCAGCGTAATCGTTTCGCTGTAAGCGGTAATCGCCGTCGGAGTGAAGGTTACGGTGACGTTTTGAGCCTCGCCGGGGGCAAGATTTAAGTCGCCGCTCGTGCTTAAAGCAAACTCGGATTGGGTGCTTGCCAAGCCCGTGACCGTTAGATTATCCGTGCCGTCATTGGTGACGGTCAGAGATAATTCGGAGCTGCCGCCGACCTGTATTTCGCCGAAATCCAAGTCCGTTGCCGTCACGTCGATTTGCGGAATACCGATGACGGTCAGTGTCAGCGGAATAGTCACGGTCGGGTTATTCGGGTCGTTGGTTTGAATGACAATTTCGCCTTCGTAAACGCCGCCGTTGAGTTCGGTCGCGTCAAAGGTCAGCGTAACGTCTTCGCAAACAGCGGGACTCAATACGGAACCGATTTCGCTCGCGGTCAACCAGCTCTCGAAGCCGCCCTGTGCGGGAATACCGATGATATAAAACATTTCCGGCCCCGTTTGAAGGAAACCCTCGAAGAGAATTTCTCCGCTGATTGCATCGTACCATATCACGCTTTCGAGTGCCTGTACGCCTTCGGGTGAGTTGAGGAGCAGATAGTATTCCTCTTCTGCATCCAAACCGCTCATGGTTACGACGTAGGTTTCATTGGCGGCGAAAGTCTCTTGACTTTCCTGTACAACATTAAAATCCGTATCCAGCAATTGCCAGCTGAAATCCGCGCCGTTGTCGTTGGTCACGAAGCCGAATTGGTAGCCGACGGAGTTGACCGCTCCCGTCGCGTCGAGGTCGAGGGTCAAATCACCCGCGCCGATATTGCACAGCGTCAGCGTTTCCGTGCCCGTCGTGCCGGCATCCAGAGTGACCGCGATGCTGCCGGGCGTCCAGGTAAATTCCGGGTTTTCCTGCACGGTGACGATTTGCGTTGCTGCCGTCGCCGAGCCGTTACAGTTGCTCACGGTCAGGTTGACCTCGTAGGTGCCGGGTGCGGTATAGACATGCGCCGGATTTTCCTGCGTACTCGTGTTGCCGTCGCCGAAATCCCAGACCCAACCGCCGGCATTTTCGCTCGTGTTGTCAAAAGTCACGGGGCTGTTGACGGGCACATTATTATTGGCGACGGAAAAAGCCGCAGTCGGTGCCTCGGAGCTGCCGTCGGCTTCCCATAATACAGAAAAACCGCTGAAATTATTTTCGTGGTCGGAGGTAAAATAAATCGCTAAAGGTGAAATGTCAAAGGTAATCGGAACACCGCCGCCGGGTAATTCCTCGCCTTGATAGACCGCTAAAGTCGTAAAGGTATTCGGGTCATAGACGTAAAAAACATCGGTATGCTCGCCCAAATTTCCTAAATTAAAATTCAAAAAAGTCAGCGTCACACCGGAGGCATTCGGCGCGTCGATAATGAAGGCATCGTAGGCATTATTAAGATAATTACCGTCCGGCCCGCCGTTGTCATGCAATATGCCGCTGCACAGTTGCGTCGTCTCGGTACTGTTAAAAGTCATGTTGATGCCGCCGTTGCAAATTTCCGCATCAGGTTCATAAACCAACGGTTGACTTGCCGTAAACGTGTCACAGCCGTTGTCGTTGCAGGCGGTCAGGCTGACCGTGTATTCGCCCGGTGCCGCGTAGGTGTGCGTCGGATTTTGCAAATCGGAGGTCGTGCCGTCGCCGAAATCCCAAGTCCAAGCCGTCGCAAAACCCGTAGAGTTATCGGAAAAAGCCGCCGTACCCGAGCAGGTTACAGAGGGGATGCCCGCCGCTGCCGTCGGTGCGTCCGTAAACTCGGAGCAGGCAAAATCGAGCGCGAAACCCGCCGCCTCGATGGTAAAATCGCTGCTGAAATAAATCAATGCGCCGGCACCTTCTACCGCAATCGGATTTCCGTTGTTGGGCAATGCGGAACCGGTGTAAGTGCCGATGAGGACGGGCAAACCGCTGACATCAATGCTGTAAATGCTGAGATTATCAAAATTATTTTCGAGGTCGAACTGCGTAAAAGTCAACTCGTAATAAGACCCGACGGGTGCGCTGAGGTAGGTGTAACTTTCGTTGTCACTCGTGTAATTTGCGTCCGGGCCGGCGGCATCGTAGAGAGTGCCCGAGCAGGCTTCGATGAGCAAATCGCCCTCTTCGGGAGCGAAATATTCTTCTTGCGCCGAGAGGAAAAACGGCAGAAACAAAGCTAAAATCAGTACAATTTTTTTCATCAGGATAAGTCATTTTTTGGTTTGAAAATACGAGGGCTTTCGGTTTTCCCTTTGTTTTCGAGCCTAACATGACTTTCCGATTTGGGTTTATGATTTTAGAACGATATGCCCGGCAGTTTACATTTCTTCTTAAAATTGTCGCCAAAGTGTAAGCGGGTTTTCATAACTTCGATAAATACAAACGAAAAAAGCAGCTTATTCGGCGTGATGCGCATAAGCTGCTTTTTATTTATTTGACGGCAAAAGAATTTCTACAACTGATTCCCCTTCGCCACGCGTTTCTTCACCTGCGTCTTGCGTATTTTCTTCAAATCGACCAACAGAATAGCGGGCGCGTCGCTGCGGTTGATGTAAAAATTTTGGTCATCATACACGACCAGGCCTCGGTTTCCGTCCCATTTGGCTACTTTTAAAATATAGCGATTACCGTTGCGACTGTCGGGGCCGAAAACGAGGGTGCGGTCTTTGGCATTATCTTCAAAACTGACGGCAAAACGGTCTTGGCGCGGCAGATAGGTCAACAAACCGGGCGTGCCTTTGGGTATGATGATTTCTTCAATGTTGCGTCCTTGTTTCGCGGTAATTTTTCCGCCTTCGATGCGGGAGTTTGCGGCCGTCAATTGGCGGCGCAGCGTGACCGACTCCGAGAGGTAAAATTGAATGCGCTTCAGTTCTCGCTCTTCCCATTTATTTTCTTCGTAAAGTGATTGCGTAAACGGACTCAAACGCGGCGAACAGGCACTGAGTAAAAAGACACAGACGCCGGCGGCGCAAATAGTTTGCAGGATGTTTTTCATGTTAAAACAGATTTAAAAAGGTGGACACTCGAATATTTTACCAAACGCAAAAATACAAAAATCAGCATTTGACCGACTCTGCGGGTAAGACGGCGAAAAAGTCACAAGGTTAACCGCGACAGTCAAGATAAACAACCTGCTTTCGACAATTTAACCTTTTTTAACGTCACAAATTTCTGTTTTTTGCTCAAAAACTAATGTTTGTACATTCTATCTTTATGCCTCAATTCCTCCTTTTTTCACCCTACTCTCCTTTCATCCGGCTGATTGTTAATCGCTAAAAACATTACTATTATGGCTCTCACAACTGCTTTTCACAACAAAAAATTTTTGCTGACCTTGTCTGTCTGCGCTCTGTATTTCTGTCAAATACGAGCCGAAGTCAGCTACAGCGGCGCCCTCGTCGCCGAAGAATTTCCGGTAGGCAACATGCTCGCCTGGGAAACGGATTTTGAAAGAAACAGCGAATTTTTCTTCGTCGAACGCTCGGAAAACGGACGTGATTTTTACAAAATCGGACAAATCGAAGCGGCCGGCGTCACCGAAGAAGGCAAAAAATACCATTACCTCGACGTCGGCATTCAAGCCGAAAAAGTCTATTACCGCCTCAAGCAGACGGACACCGACGGCACGACGAGTCTTACCGAAATCATCACTTTGCATAAAACCCTTCTCAATGAATTTATCGTCGTGCGCATGAATACGACCGATGTAGTCGAGTCTTTTATTTGTACCATCGACAACAAATCGGCGGGTGTGATGCAGTACAAAGTCCTTGACTTGGCAAACCGCGAAATCGAAAAAAACGAGGCTGATTTCACCGAGGGTTTGAACGAATTGAACATCGACACCAAAGATTTGCCGGCGGGCGTGTACAAAATTCGTCTGCAAATGAACGAAGAAATCGAAGAATTGGTCATTAATCGCGTCGAAACCGAAAATAAACCCGCGCTGCGTGCCTCGAAAGAGTCGCAAAGCAACGGCGGCTAAGAGTTTTTTGATATTTTGGTGCGGTTTTTGCACTATATTTAGTACTTCCCGCCTTTCAAAATATATACAAACACGACCCCCGCGCACACAAACCGCAAAATCATGTCAAATACATCACCGAAATTTCTCTTTTCCCTCCTTTTTCTCTTTTCTTTTTCTGCAATCAGCCACGCTTCTTGTATTTATGAGCAAGAAGTTAAAGGTGAAAACCTGCAAATCGGCACGATGCTGACCTGGAGTACTTCTTTTGAAGAAAATAACAGTATGTTCATCGTCGAAAAATCGGAAGACGGCGTAAACTTTTCGGGTGCAGGCACGGTCAAAGCCGCCGGCGATACCGATGAAGAAAAAAAATACAATTACCTCGATGTGATGGCAAATGCCGAACAGGTGCTGTATCGTCTCAAGCAAGTCGATTTCGACGGCTCGTTCAGCTACTCCGACATCGTGACGGTTAAGCGCGAATTTAAAAACGATTTCATGGTCGCACGCATGTCGTCCGTCACCGCTACCGAAAGTTTTGCGGTCACAATCGACGCTTTGAAAGACGGAGAAATGAGTTATAATTTAGCCAATCTGAAAGGCGAAATGATGCTCGAAGATAAAATGATTGTTGTCAACGGCTTGAATGATTTGGAAGTCAGTCTTGCGGAACAAAACGAAGGCATCTACAAACTCAACCTCGAAATGGACGGCGAACAGGAAACTTTGGTGGTCAAAAAAGTCTTGGACGAGATTACCAAAAAGCAAAACATGGCGTCGAAAGACAAGGGGAACAGCGGCAGGAATTGATTCTTTGTTTAAGGGTTTAGGCGTTTAATCGTTTAGACATACAGCAGGACGCCGGTTGTAAAACCGTAAAAAAGCCTCGTGATTTAAGGTCACGAGGCTTTTTTGTTTAAGAATTTAAGCGTTTAGAAATGCAGCAGTTGCGGTTATTTAAACGCCTAAACCTACTAAACGCCTTAACAAAAAAAGCCGTTCATTTTTCGCGCGGAAAAAAGAACGACTTTAGTTTCTACTGTCAGACATAACTTTTCTTAGTTGAATAAGGGTAATTAAATCAGGCAGGACTTTAGGAAAATTCAGCAGTAACCGAGGTCACCGTCGTCGGTATAAAGGTCTTTTCTACCGACTTTGGTTTTCACGGAAGCCGCTGCATTTTCGGCAATACGGCGCAGTCTTTTGGCGCGGCGTCTTACTTCGAAATAATGCAAAATACGTTTCATGGTGATAAACTCCTTTTAAAAAATGAAAAAAAATGGTGTTGTTTAAACTTGCTTACAGGAGGTTGTTTTCGTTCGTTGTGCGGCGATATATTCGGAAAAAAAAATCCGAGCATATCAGATTGTAAGGTGAAGAAGAAGTAAAAGGTTCGGAAAGAACCTCTTTTATTTCTATTTCGTGCCTAAATTGTTAGAATGACGTTTTCACCTTACAAATTCCATAACTTATAACGCTAAAAACGAAAATTCGCTGCTTACCGGTTCACTTTAAAGCAAAAAAAATCCCCTTTTGTTCCGTTATCGGAGCAAAAAGGGATTTTGGTCGGGAAAAGTACCCGGATGCAGGGAAAGCCTATAATTTAGGATACTTCGCGCGTTCCGCTTTGGCAGCTTCCAGCGTCGTTTCCTGCTCGCTGATTTCTTCTTTTTTACCGCCTTGCGCCTCCGCGTTTTCTTCCAGCATCTTTTCGGTTTCTTCAATCAACTTTTTCGCCTCTTCAATTTCTTTCAGACCGTCTTCCTTTTCTTTTTCCAACTTAGACAAGTCTTTATTCAAATCTTTCAACTTGTCTTCTTCGTTGTCCACGATGTTTTCGGTCTTTTCCGCCATGACGCGCATACTCGTGCGGTCGAGCATATTTTCTACCGCTACGGCTTGGCTCGGGTGGTCGGTTTTATTCAAAAACGCGCCGCCGAGGTCATACCAAACGGTCAAAATCGTCGTTTTTTCCGCTTCGTTTTCCGCAATGGTCGCGTAAAGGTCAACGGTGTTGTTGCTCAGTTCTTTCATTTTTACGTCATCGGCAAAAAGCTCCTTTGCTTTGTTTTTCTTGACTTTACCTTTGTATTCTTTAACGATTTTCGACCATTGATTATCGACGATTTTCGGGTCAACGTCGTTATATTTCACCACGAAAGCACTTTTCGTACCCATGCTCATGGTTTTTTCGGTCATCACGACCTCGGGAATTTCCTGTGCCTGCACTTGTGTGAAAAGGGCGCAAACGAAAAGCAGTAAGAGAGTAGTTGAGAATAATTTCATCAGTATTGGATTTATTTGTGAAAGTTTCGATTTTTTAGTCAAAACGGTGATTTAGCTGAATTAAAATGCAACGCAATCCTGCGCGGCATTCGGAATAAAGACGCGGCTTTAAAAATCGGTCACATTCACGGCTTTGCGTCGAATCCGGATTACTTTTTGAGTAGTTGGGTAGCAGGTACGGCGTACTTCTTTAAATTTTGTAAACAACACGAAATATTTCGGCATTCACCGGATTTCTGCAAAAACAAGCACCTCGTATCTTTTACCGTGCAAAAGCAAATTTCTCTCCGACCTGTAAGACGCAGTTTTTTGACAAATTGCACAAAAAAGAAAAAATCCTTTCGTTTTCTCAAAAAGTCGTATCTTTGCGCCCGATTTGGAAAAACGAAAATTCCGATTTGTCGGCGTGCAGTCTGATTACACATTAGCTTACGCAAAAACGATAATTGCGGTTACATTTGCTTTTTTCAAAGTTCCGTTCTTCTATAAATCTTGTGATAGAGAAATTTTGAAAAACCAAAATCAATTAACAACTTGGTTTTTCAAAATTTCTGTATCACTTTCATAAGATTTGTTGAAGAACCATAAACAAATATTTTAGAAAGCCCGCGGTCGGATATTCCGAGGAAGCGGGTTTTGGTTAAACCAAATAAATTTCAGACAATGGCAGTAAAGATTCGTTTACAACGCAGAGGTCGCAAAAAGGCGCCTTTTTATCACATCGTTATCGCTGACGCCCGCGCGCCTCGTGACGGTGCTTTCATCGAAAAAATCGGAACGTACAATCCGATGACCAAGCCGGCAACCATCGACCTCGATAACGATCGCGCATTCCAATGGTTAAAAGACGGTGCTCAACCCACCGACACGGCGCGCGCTATCCTGCGCTTTAAAGGTGTGATGTACCGCAAACACCTGCAACGCGGGGTGGACAAAGGTGCCCTGACCCAAGAGCAGGCAGACGCAAAATACAACGAGTGGTCGGAAGAGAAAAACGCTCGCGTACAAGCGCGCTTCGATGCGACGGCAGCAGAGAAAGAAGAATTCCGCAAAATGGTAGCGGGTAAAACTCCTGCGAAAAAAGCAGCACCGGTCGAAGAAACCGTAGCCGCACCGACCGCAGAAGCTACCGAAGAAGCAGCTCCCGCCGAGCCGGAAAGCGAAACTTCCGCACTCGACGCGGCAGTAGAGCAGGCAGCCGTAGAAGCTGACCCGAAGGCTGAGGAGGAGAAAGAGGCTTAGGTTTTATTGAGACTTTAGATATCAGACATTAGATTTTAGACTTTTAGCGGTTTTTATCCGGTGTTTATACGATATAAAAAGAGGTTGTCCGTTTTTTCGGGCAGCCTCTTTGTAATTAGTAACCGCGACCTTCAGGTCGGCATGACAAAACGAATTAAAAGTCACCGTCGCTCAAACCCAAACCCGGCGCATCCGTCGGCTCCAGCCATCCGTTTTCGAGCGTAAATAACTTCCCGGCAAAGGGGTCGTTGATAAAATCCAAATGCCCGTCCAAGTCTGCAAACTGAATGTTTAAGCGGCTGAGCGCAAAGTGAATGCCCGCCGAAATGCCCAAAGCACATTCGTCGATGCAGCCAATCATCACCTCTTTGCGGGCGGCTTTGGCAACGGAGTTGATGTGCATTCCGACCTGAATACCGCCGACTTTTTGCAGTTTGATATTCACCATGTCCACCTTTTCGTGGCGCACGAGACGGAAGGTATCGGTCAGGGTTTTCAGACTCTCGTCCGCCATGACGGGGATGAGCGTTTCCTCCGCTACCGCCTGATAATTTTCTTCTTTTAAAATGTGCATCGGCTGCTCGAAAATCTGAATATCCGCCTTTTCGGTTGCGGTCGCAAACTGTATCGCCTGCCCCGCCGTGTAGCCCTGATTGCCGTCGAAACGTAAAATGACATCGGGAAAACGCTCTTTCACTTTCAGCATTCGCTCGATGTCCGCCTCCAAATTCAAGCCGCCTTTGATTTTGATAATGCCGAAACCCGCCGCGACAAATTCCTCCGCTTCCGCCATTGTTTCCGCCAAATCACAAATCCCGATGGTAATACTCGTCGCAATTTTGTGTCGATAGCCGCCCAAAAATTTATACAAAGGCACATCCGCTTTTTTAGAGACCAAATCGAAAATCGCCAAATCGACCATGGCCCGCGCCGAGGATTTGCCCGCCAAGAGCAAGGTTAAATCTTCCGCAATTTCCGCATAACCAAACGGGTCTTTCCCGAGCAAATACGGCTCGATGACCTCCGTAATCGCCGCTGCCACCGCCTCGGGGGTCTCGCCCGTCACAGGCACATCGGGCGCCGCACAGCCGTAGCCGACTAAGCCGATGTCCGTTTCCAATTTCAAAATAAAATTGACGGCAAAAGACACGGTTTCGTAAGCGATAACGTAGGGTTTGCGGAGTTTTAAATCCAAACGCTCGTAAGTGACGCGGGTTATTTTCATGGGGAAAAAGGTTGAGAGGTTGTGAGGTTGG
This sequence comes from Saprospiraceae bacterium, assembly GCA_020629965.1. Lineage (GTDB taxonomy): Bacteria > Bacteroidota > Bacteroidia > Chitinophagales > Saprospiraceae > JAHDCG01. The sequence continues at coordinate 11,809 of JAHDCG010000006.1, forward strand.
GTAGTTGTGAGGTTGGGGCGGCTTACTCACAGGGTGACTCGAAGTCACCTTTTGAGTAAGACGTTCCAACCGATTTTTACATAAGCAATCGAATAGACACAAGAAAACCGTTTTATGACTCCGCCGGAGGCGGGAGAATGTGAGGCACGAGGTGCAACCTCGCGCTAACTGCGATTTTACGAAGTAAAATCCAAATCATAACCTATCATAATCATCTTAAAAATCAGGTTCAAAAAAATTATATTTTTATCCTCTGACCAACTCCCGCAAAACATTTACCAATCCCTCCGCTCCGTGTTCCAACACATCAAAGCAAGGCAGCCCGGTTTCCTGCGTAATTTTTTCACATTCCGCCGGTATTTCCTCCGTCTTCATGTTTTCGTGATTGAGCGTGACGGCAACGACTTTTTTGCCGGAAATCGTTTCGATGGCGTTGATTTGCTCGGGCAAAGAATGCAAGCGGTAGCCGGGAAAACCGTCGTATTCCAAGCGGCGCGGCGCGTGTTGCAGCACCACGTAATCGGGGCGACCCGCCGCCAAAATCTCGAAACCGCCGGGGTACGCGGGGTTCATCAGACTGCCCTGCCCTTCGATGACGATGACGTCGGGTTTTTCGTTTTTCCACGCCGATACGACCGCGTGCTCGATTTCGCCCGACACAAAATCATTGATGCAGGAGTCCATAATCATCGAATATTTCGCGCCCTGCATCCAGCCCGTTTGCCCGGTGCCGATCATTTCCGCCTTCAATCCGTCGTTGCGAAAACCGTGGACAATCATCCAGGCGGTCGTGCGCTTACCGACGGCGGAGTCGGTGCCGAGTACCGCCAATTTTAAGCATTCGACCTGCTCGATTTCGCCCGTAAAAAAATGCAAATCGTCGCGGTCGGGGGTCTTGCGCACGTCTTTAATCGTGCAGCCGTTTTCCGCCGCCAAGGCGTTGAGTTCCGCATCTTTGGTCAAAAAATCGTGGAGTCCGCTCGCCACGTTCATTTTGCGGCGCAGTGCTTTTTTGATTTCGTCCTTCGCCTCTTTCGGCAAACGACCACCGTCGGGTGCCAAACCGATGACAAAGTTTTTGACTGCGACCTTTTGCGCGTCCAAAGCTCGCATCGCCGCGTCAAAATCTTTATAAATTATAATGCCGTTGGGGCGATTATCCAAAACTTTGCCCGCGTCATTGCCCGCATATTTTGCGTCGATAACGCCGACGACTTCGTAGCGTTCGGTAAAGCGCACCAGGCCGTGCGCGGTTTTACCCTCGGGCGTATTGAATGCACCTTGACAGTAAACTATTGCGGTGCCGGAAATTGATTTCTTCATGTTTATTCGTTGATTTGTTTATTTGTTTATTTGAGGCAAGCGGCTCTCCCCTCTCACCTTTTCCCCTCTCTCCTTTTTTAGTCTTTCGCTGTCAAAATCGCCACGTATCGCCCCGCTTCCAAAGGCGTTTTTTCGTGCAATTCCAACAGTCCGATGAGACCCGCCGTTGAAGCGGGCAGGATGCGGTAGCCTTCTTTTTTACGCAAAAAAGCACTCATTTCGCGCATCTCTTTGTCGCTGACGTGAAAGGCTTCGCCGCCTGAAGTCCGCACTGCGTAAAGGGCCTCTTCGCCGTCGAAACTGTGCCAATTTATCAGCGGTTCATTATATTTTGTTTCTTTAATTTTTGTGGGGTCGAGGTCTTTGCAGTACTCCAAACCGGCGGTAAACGACTGTACAATCGGATTTTTGCGGGTAGAAGACGCGGCAATCATTTTCGGAATTTGCGAAGTCTTGCCGCGTTTGTACAGCGTCACAAAACCGCGATAAATGCCCGCCAACAGCGTTCCGTTCGAGACGGGCACGGCGCAGTATTTGGGCGCGTCGCCGAGCGTGTCGTAGATTTCGTGTGCGATTTGGGCGTAGGCGGAAATTTGCAGCGGCGTATTGGCACCGCCCGGATTGGCGTCGTACCAACCTTGCTTTGCGGCCTCCGCACTGCTCGCACTCACCACGTCTTCGTAGCTGCCGGGCAAACGCACAATAATCGCGCCGCGCTCTTTCATTTCCGTGATGCGGTCGGTGTGATAGTCCTCGGGTATGTAAACCATGCAGCGCAGACCCGCCAAATTTGCGGCTAAAGACACCGCCACGCCGTAATTTCCGCAGGTCGCCAAAGCAATCGTGTCGTACTCGCGGCGTAGTGCATCGTGTACCTGCGCGAAGGCGATGCGGTCTTTTTGGGTGCCCGTCGGGTTATCGCCTTCATACTTGACGTAGAGTTGGCGCAGGTTAAATTCGCGCTCGGCAACCTTCAGCCGCCCGAGACCCGTATCGCCGACCTCGGTGCTGATAATATCTTCGTAAGACTCTAAGCGGTCGGTCAGCGATTTGTCGGTGTTGCGCACAAATTTTGCGAGATTTTCCGACTCTTCGGAGACTTTATTTTCGGCGGATTGTACGCAGTCTCTTAGGTTCATTTATTTTTTTGTTGAGGTGTTGAGTTGTTGAATCGTTGAATCAAATCTCATTCGGGTAATACATTTAACATGATTTGAGTGTATAACGAAAAAAGGTTAAATCGTTTTACCGAAGAGGTGTTGAATCGTTGAGGTATTGAATTGTTGAATCGAATCTCACGCTGTCACACGGCAGATACCCCGCTATAACCGATATCTAAGCAATTTTGTTAAGTGTCGAGTCACGGAGAATTTCGCATTACAGCAATGAGTTTACGAAATGTGCGCTCAACGATTCAACAACTCAACAATTCAGCAATTCAAAAAAAAGGAGCACCCTCCGAAAAGAATGCCCCTCAAAATAACTGTATTAAAAATCTTTAACGCAGACGAAAACCTACCGCGCCGATTAAACCCAAATCGGAGTAAACCAAAGCGCGGTACGCACCTTTTTCCAATTTGGTTTCCAAATCGTGTTTCATTTCAAGGCGTTGATTTGTGCCCAAAGTAACGGTTTTGCTTTCCTGTGCGATGAAGCTGTAAGCCGCGCCGCGTTTGGGTTTTATCGTTGCATTTATCGGGTTATTCGACTTAATCGGTACGCCCGTTTTTGCGTTGCGAATGACGAAATAAAGCTGCACTTCACCCTGCACCTGCTCGGGTACGTCGTTGAGGTCGAAGTCCATGAGGACAGTGCGGGCGCGGTTATTACTGCCTGTCGTTTTGTTGTTATTTTTCAATGTTTCAAAACGCAGGTTCGTAGCTTTTACTCCGTCGATGCGGCGTTGGTCGAGTTCTTCTTCCATGCCGCGCACCAAGAGTTTGAGGTCTTCGATTTCGTATTGCAAAGCTTCATTTGCGGCACCGGCGGCGTCCAAATCGTCAATCAGACCGTCTTTTTCGATGCCCAATTTGGTAATTTCATCCCGCATTCCGGCTACGATTTTTTCGTATTCGGCTTTGGTTTGTTGCAGTTGCGCCACCTCCGCGCCGAGGGCTGCCGCGTTCTTTTCCGCCTTGCCCGCTTTTTTGCGCATGGCGGCGACTTCCTCGTCTTTCGAGGCAATCATAGCGTTGGCTTTTTCGATGCCGGCGGTCAGCGTGTCGGCGGTTTCGACCATTTCGCCGTACAGATTTTGCAGGCTGTCGATGCTTGACAAAAGCATTTTCTTTTCTTTTTCCAAAGCATCGACCGCTGTGGTATCGGGTTCGGAAGCGCATCCGTTGAAGAAAATACCGAAAGAAACACACACCGCCAAAGCGATGATAAATACCGAAAAGTTGTTTTTCATTTTAGGGAAAATTGATTTGAGTATGTATTAAATCAGAGCGTTTGTTCGCTTCGTAGCGTCGATTTTAATCGACCTGCTATTACTTTAAAAGTTAAATAGCCTATCGACTAAAGTCGATGCTACGAACAGGCAAAACATATTTCTCTGTTTGTTTTTGCACACTTACTTGATTTTTATTTGAGTTAAATTTCAAAAAAACAGGCGGAAAGTTCACCGTTACAAACCATTTTGAAAGACGACGAAGGCTTCAAATTAATTTCTTTCCGCCATAGAGTTTTTTTTGTTTTGTTTAGGCGTTTATGCGTTTAATCGTTTAGGTGCGACGGGCGATTAAACGCCTAAACTTGCTAAACTTTTAAACAACAAAGACGACCGTTTTATTTTCGGTCACAATTTTTTTTCCAATCACTTTACGCCTCGACTTCCGCTGCTTCCGCGATGACCAAATCGAAGGCGACTTCTTCCGAGTTCATCGGTAAATCGTGCATCCAATACTCCGAAGAAAAGGTTTTGATTTTGAAAACGCCGTTGCCTTGTGCTTCGACATCCGACCGCCAGATAATTTTCTCCGCATCGTAAAAAGGCAGTTCGCCGCTCAGTTGCTCCTCGTACAGACGGGCGATAACCGAGTGACCGCCGAGTGCCGGTGCGAGGGCGCGGAGGATGATTTCTGCGGTAGGTTGCGCGTCGTTTTTGAGGGTCAAAGTCAGTTCGACCTCCACCGCTTTACAGCTCGGAAATTTGCCGTTGTAGGCTTTGTACAGAAATTGATTGACGTTGTAGAGTTCGTGCTGCAACTCGATTTCGGGGTACTCTTCGGGGATTTTGTCCTCCTGCATATCGTGCGCGAGTTGCTGTATTTGTCCGTCGCTGAGGTGCTCGGACAGGCGGTATTTCAACACGATTTCCGCGCTCTGCTGCGGGTCTTCGTCGGAGAGAGCCATGCGGGTCATTTCGACGACCTCGGCATCGGTCACGCCGTCTGCCAAACCCGTTTCTTCCAAGATATTTTTGTAGTCTTGTTGCGACCACGCGCCGGGCATTTCGTCGATGAGTTTACGCCCGTGAATTTGAATTGTACCTGAAATTTTCATATTGCTGTCTTTTTAGATTTTTCGTTTCCGAAACCCTCACGTTTTTGTGAAAATCGGAATAAAGACAGGGGAAAGAAAATCGGTCACATGGTTGGGTGAGATTTTTTTTGTTTTTATTGCAAACAGCAACGTTACTTGCTGATTTTTCCTGAAAAAACTCCTGTTTGGCTTTCTATTTTGTAAAAATAAAGTCCGCTCGGGAAATAATCCGGGATGTCGATTTGGTAATTGTCCGCTTCGGATAATAAAGGATGAGACAATAAGAGTTTACCTGCTGCATTAAACAAAAAGAAGTGTGCTTCACCCAAAAAACCTTCTTTATTATCAATAGCTACATAATTGACGAAGGGATTTGGAAATACTTTAGGTACAAATTTTCTCTTTGTATCGGTTACAGAAACCTCGGTACAAGGATTAGTCAACAAATTAGGTAGATTGTAAATAAATGCCGTCTCGTCAGTATCTTCTAAAACCGGTTCTTCGGGGATAACGACATCTTCGGGCTCGACCGCATCGGGGTTTTTGATTTCATATAAGTATCGTCCGATAGTACCGTAAATACTTCCGTTAGGTGCTCTTTGCAAAAGGGAAAGGTGACCGTCTTTACCGAATGTGGCGATAAGAGTTTTCGAGTTTTGAATTACTGCAGCATCTGTACTTGTCAAATCGAAGCGATATATTTTTGTAATGTTGTTACTCTCAGGTTCACTTGTGTAGAAATAATCACCTTGCGGAGAAAATGTTCCCGATATTGTTTCGGGAGCAGAGGGGAGGGTTACAGGATTTGAAACGATGCCGTTCAGATTGTCGAAGTCAAAAAGCTGTAATTCATTTCTGAAGAAAAAAGCAATTTTCTTTCCGTCCGGAGATGCAAAAATACCGTTTAAATTATCGTATTGCTCTCCCGCACTATAGACATTTGAAACTGACAGACCGGCGTTTGAGCCTATGGGATTTCCTATGCCTGTTTCAGAAATCTTCCATGCAGTAAATTGATTTGAGTCATAAACATGTGTTAATAACCACACCGTACCACATTCACCTGATACAGCGGTCATCGCTCCTGTCAGATTTTCTCCCAACAAAATATTCTTCTCTTCATCTGCAATATCTCCTTTTCCTGCATCAAGACTCATATCTACAACAGAGTACTGTAAAATTCCGGGAATATATTCGAAACCGGAGTCAGAAAATCCATACATGCCGTTAGCTAAAACAAAAAGATAATAGCGATGCGGTTCAGTCGGAAATTGAACAGCGGTTACAGGTTGAAAAGAAAAACTTGTCGGTGAGAATTCGTTGATAAAAGCATTATCCAAGTTATTCCCGTTAGGCGTAATTAAGCCGTTAGCATTCGTTAAACTATCTCCGGAAGAAGTAAAGAGCAAATTACCAAGGTTGTCGGAAACGCTCACATTATAGCCTTGATTTATAGAATAGGAGTCATAAAAATCAACCGTAGGCGGATTGTTACTTAGGTTTAAAAGATGTTGTGCATTGAGATACCAATTGCTGTTTTCTTGCCACGCAAAAGCGGAGCAAGTATAAAAAAGCAAAATAATTACTATAATTTGAGTTTTCATAGCCGGGAGTTTATATCTTCAAAAATGAGTTAAAGTTGAAAACACACGTTTCAACTTTGACTCGAATTAAATTTTAAACTAATTCATCACAGGGAAGAGACAAAACCACTCTTATCGCAATGATTCTATCCAAGTTAGTTAATTGAGGACTCCCTACACCGGCGTAAAATGAAATGTAACCGAATAAAGAAGATGCAGTAGAAGGCGGGTCTATACCTAAGATAACTCTAACAGCAAGAACAGTGTCGTATGCAGTTAAAATTCCGTTATCGTTCATGTCGCCGAGAAACTGATAAACAGGATCATCACATCGGGGAGAGGCAACGTTACCGTTCAATAGACTTGCTTGCGCTGCGTCGTATTGTTCTTGCGTAATACCTATTTCTTCCAATGATATGGTAGGTACACCATTTTCCTCAAAAATTCGATTTAGGTCTTCGAGAGAGGTGTATTCTACAACTACATCTTGACCGTGTCGAGCGATATAATCGCTATGTAATTGTTGAATGTCAATTTCACTGCTCATCGAGTCGGCAGACGGAGTGTCCTGTTTGCTACAGGATGAAAAAGAGCCCAAAAAGAGCCCAAAATAGGAAAGGTTTGGTAAAATTCATGATTACTGAGTTTAATTAAAAAAATTGGAGAACAAATAATATTTCTATGAGAAATATTATTTGTTCAAATTAAAGCAGATAGTATGTATCAGCTTTTTTTGCGAACACTTCGGTAAAAAAGTGCCTATATTTAATGTAAACTCTTTCTCGGTATGGTTTTTTGAGAAAGGTTTAGCCGTGTTCTATATTTCCATCACAAACATACAATTATTTCCTTAGATATTCAATTTTTTACTAATTTATATTTGATATTCAGTCGAGTGATTGCCCGATTTCAATTTTAATCAAATCATACAACATCTTTTTTTTTTAAAATTATATTCTGCCAAAATTTATCAATTTAGCAACTTTTGGCGAATTATAAATTTATATTTTGCCAAAAGTTACCCTTTTGACCTACTTTTGGCAGAATATAAATTTTCATAATATAAAAATACACCTACAATCCCTCCGAAAACTTCTCCCCCTCCTCCTGCAAATCAATCGTCTTCCCCGTCATCCGTACTTTCTTTTTCATGTTGTTTACAAAGTCGGTCGCATAGTTTCTGCCCTGCGCCAATGAGGACTTGACCTGCTTGGAAACCGTATCGAATTGCTCGCTCGTTTTTTGCGAAATATTGGTCGCCCGGTCGCTGACGGTCGCTCCGAATTCATTGATTTTATCACTCGAATCTTTCCGAAATGCCTTGCCTTCTTCGCTGTTCAGCCACCAACCCGCCGCCAAACCTACCGCGAAACCGACAATAAATTTTGTGTGGTCTTCCTGATTATTTTGCATGTATTTTGTTGTTTTATGCTTAGTTTTATTGACGAAAATATCTCACTACTCCTCTCTATGCAAAGCAAACGAAGGGGGAAAATGTTTGCTTCTAAACGTCGTATTTTTTTAATTGAAAACAAGAGTAAGTACCCAATATCAACTCTGCGCAAAAGCCGAAAATATATCCTTCGCTCGGCAATCCGTCAAAAACCATACTGAGCAATCTGCCCGCCGCGAGTGACAGCATGAAGAGAATGTTAAGCAGCGTAGCCGGTCGCCAAAATCGCGGCTTTAAAATACCCGCCGACCACACCGCACACACGCCGAGGTAAAGACACATCACGGCGCGCAGCATATTGGCAAGGTCGGTGGTTGTGACGGGAATTTCCAAAAAATGCGGCAACAGAACACTCGGCGCGGCGCCGTAAATAACCGCCGTCGGTACGACGATAAGGAGCGAAATAACGAGATGCAGATGCTTGGACATTTTTTATTTTTTTACGATAAATTTTGTAAAATCTCGTTCATTTCAAGCAAACAAAACATTTTTTTGCAAAGAAAATTAATACACCGTCAGGAAATTGTTCCCCTCACCCACCCACCCACCAACTAATCCTTTCGGTATTTTTCCGGCATCGCGCTCGCATTCCCGTCGCGTACCGCCATGTAGTGCGAAGACATAATTTCGACGCCGGCTTCGTTGAAAACGTCTTGAATGTTGGCGTGCAAATCGGAATAAATGCGCGGCGTGCGTTGGCTGTCTTTGGTATAAACGTTGAGTTCGTACTCGACGTACCAATCGTTAAGGGCTTTTTGCAGTACGAAAGGTTCGGGTGTTTTTTCTACGGCGGCGGTGCGTTTGGCGGCGTCAATCATCAGTTGCTGCACCTGCTGCCACGGCACATCGTAGCCGATGGTTATCGAGGTAAAAAGGATAAGCCCGTGCTCCTGTGAGAGGCTGCTGTAATTGACGATGCCGCCGCCCAAAAGGATGCCGTTGGGGATGGTAATTTCTTCGTTTTTGGTAGTTTTTACCCGCGTGACCAACAGGTTTTTGCCGACGACATTGCCGTTGATGTCGCCGATTTTGACGCGGTCGCCGACGGTAAAAGGGCGCATATAGGTCAAAATAATGCCTGAAATGACATTGCCGATGACGCCCGCCGAACCCAAGGAAAGCAGCAAACCGACGAAAACCGAAATGCCCTGAAAAGCATCGCTGCCCGACCCCGGCAGGTACGGAAAAATGATGACTAAAGTGAAAACGATTATCAAAACCCGAAACAAATTGAAGGTCGGAATCGCCCAATCGGGATAAAAACTGCCGACCTTGATGCGCTCCGATTTGACCTGCAAAGCGACGTGCCGCATTCCCGCCAACAGATAGCGCACCGCCACCGAAATGATGACGATAAACAGCAAACCGGGCAGAAAAGCGGTGATGCCTTCGCCCAAAAATTTTAACGGACGCAGCACGTATTCCATGAGTCTCTCACCGAAACCGCGGGTGTACGAAATTTGGCTGAACATAAACGGCAAATACAAATACAGGAAAAAACCGATGACCGTGAAGCGCAGCATGCGCAGCAGGAAAAGCAGAAAAGTCCGCTCGGTCTCGGGCGTAATCGAGGAAAAAAGATGCACAAAGCGGTTGTCTTTGAATAAGACGTTGTGCGACAGGGTTTTGAGATTGCGGCGGAAGTAATCGAAAAGGCGATTGACAATTTGCCATACCAAAAAGAAGCCGAGCAGAGCCAAGAAAAACAAGCCGAAATCTTTGGACAAATTGCCGACCGAGGTGTCGTTGTAGTCGTCCAAAAGTGCCTGCTTGATGATGCGGCGGTGATTTTCGGCGACCTGCTCGACGGTACTGTTTTCCGCCTCGGCGTCCGCGCTCGTCACGCTCGCAATGACATCGAAACGCTGCATAATATCGGCGCGGTCGGTAAAGGTCAGCACCCGCAGACTGTCGAACTCGGCGGGAGGCAGTTTAGACAGCCGCCGAAGATTTTTGCTGACCAATTCCGCGCGCATTTTGGCGGAAAAGGCACCGATGTTACCGGTTATCGTGTAAAGCGTATCGTTGTTGAAAAGGACGGGAACGGGCGTTTGCTGCGCCGACAATTTGCCGAAACACAGTAAAAGGAGCAGAAAAAGAAGCAGTCGAAACGAGCAGTTTTTATCTTTCAAAGTCGTGGTGTTGGTAATGCAATCGATTTTAAAAGACGCAAAACTAACATATTAAAATTGAACAGATGTTTCTTTTTGGCGAAAATTAGTTTATCGCAAGACCGTTAAATCCTGCGCCCGCACGTTTGTTTGCTCCTCCCCCGCCGCATCGACGACCGTGTATTGAATCACCGCCACATAAACACCTTCCCCGAGATTTTCGCCGGCGTAGCACAACTCCGGATCATCGGTTTCGTGCAGCAAATTTCCCCAACGGTCGTACAGTCTGAAGGCAAATTCCGTCATTTCACAAAAGCCCTCCGGTCGCCAGCAATCATTCACACCGTCGTCGTTCGGGCTGAAAGCCGTCGGCAGATATAAAGCGCAGGGACATTCCTCGATTTCTAACACATAATCACGAATCAAGGTCGGCTCGCAATCGCGCCGCGCCGCACGAAAAGTACCCGGTCGGTCGAGTGTCGTCGGTCTGCCGAACAATCCGCTGCCTGCCTCCCAAGTGAAGCCGTCGGGCAGGGTTACCTGCCAAGACTCACGGCATGCAAGCACGGTATCTTGTACGGAATAAAGAATTTCGCTCGGTCGTCCGCAGGCGTGTTGCAGGTCGATTTCGACTTCGACGGGCAGAAAAACAGCGTCGGTTTCGGAAGTAAAAACGGCTTCGTTTGCCGTGATGACGGACTCGATGAGCGCGGGTTCATTGTCGTTCGGCAGCAAGTTGTCAATTGCTTCGACGGTAATGCACTCGGCGTCTTCCGTCGGGTCGATACGCATGATAATATCCGCCGCGCTGAGGCTGTCGGTGAAATCCTGCTGTGCTTTTCCGTTGATGAACAACACGCCGTCCGAGCGCAATTCGTAGTGCAAAAAATCCGTATCAATCGGATAATCGACGCGGTAAACGGTTTGCTCGGAGATGCTGCCGTCGGGCGCGATTTTGAGCGTAGCGGGACGCACACCTTCGGGGGTTTCAGTGCCGTAGCCGACCATAATTTGCCCGTCGGGCAGTTTGATAAAGTCAGGCACGCGGTGAAAAGCGGGAAATTTATCACTCGTCCAAACCAAATTTCCGAAATAGTCGATTTTAATAAAAAAGGCAAACCCGCTGTCGTTGATGCGAAAGAGACAACCGCCCTCCGTCTCGACCGGATGCGAAATCGGCATCGAACCGACGTAATCGGCAAAGGTGCGTGCCCAGGTGACTTCGCCCGCTGCATCGAGCTTGAGTACTTGATTTTTGACTTGGTGCATAGCCCCGCCGTCGGCGGTAAAGACGGTGCCCCCGTAGCTTGCATTCGGCAGGTACAGTTTGGCGGAGAGAATATCTAAATTTTCGTCAACAATGACGGCGTAGCTGCGTGCTTCACTTTGCGAGCCGAGCAACAGTCCCGAAAAAATGAATCGACCCGCCTTGTAATCGACCGAAAAAGATAAATTATCAAACTCCGCACCGTCGTATCTGCGGTAGGCAATGCGCTCGCCGTTTTCGTTAAACTTGGCAAAATAAATAAAAGCTTTTCCGTCGATGCCCGCCCCTCCGAAAATATAGATTTCGTCTTTTTCGGTGATAATAATGTCATCGACGGAGTGAAAAATGTGATTGCCGTAGTAGCTGTAAGACCAAACAATGTCGCCGCAGTCGTCGAGGCGCATCATGAATACCTCGTTTTGCGTGCCGTCGGCAAAAGGGGTCAGCGACAAGTCCATGACCAGCAAATCGCCGTTGGAAAATTGCTCGATTTGCTGATAATTTCCGTTGGCGGGCGCGCGCAGGAGTTTGAGATAGCTTTGGGCAAAAGCCGTTTGGCAGGCAAGAAAGAGCAGCAGCAGCAGGATAATTTTTTGCATGACAATATGAAGTTGACGGTCGGCATTTGGTGGTTGACAGAAACAATTTTACAACCACGAGGTATCTTCAAATCGACCCAAAGCATTCCGAAGTTAAAAAGAACTTGCAATTTATCTTTTCAGACAGAAAATAACGGAATTTTGTTGTAAGAAAAGATGAAAAGGGTCGGAAGACTTGCATCTCTGTCGTGAGTACGGCTCTGTTTCCGGCAGGATTTTTACAAATCATTATGCGTAAGTATTTGATTTTAAATGAAATTTTCTACCTTACGCTTCAAATGCCGCCCTGCGGAGAAAACTATACCTTTTCGGAAGTCACTACACACTTTTTTTCGGGCTTCCGCAAAAGACATACTAACGATGAGAAATTACACAACACAACCTCTCCGGCAGTCCGTGCCCGGCAGCGACCGCTTGCGTCCGTTGCTCAAATGGGCGGGCGGCAAAACGCAGGAATTGAAGTATATTCTGCCTGCCCTTCCCGCTGATTTTTCGGCGTATTACGAGCCTTTCGTGGGCGGCGGTGCGGTCTATACGGCCGTGCAAGCCGAGGCATCTTACATTAACGATAAGTCCGCCGAACTCATCGCGCTGTACCGCAGTATTCACGCGCGTCGGCGCACGGCATTTTTTGCTTTGTTGTATGAATTGGAAGAAAATCGGCAAAAGATGTGTCGCTTTTTTCTCGAACAGGAGGAAGAATTGACAGATTTGTACAGTCTCTTTTTTGTTCATAAAATCAACAAAGAGTCGCTCGAAAATCGCATTTCCCTTTTTGTCAAAAACAATTCGCTGCCGCTGCTGCGCTTGTTTTCCGATAATTTTTCTGCGGAGCGCGACCGTTTTTTGCAGGAAGTAAAAACGAATTTGCTGCGCAAATTTTGCCGCATGAAAACCCTCGAAAATCAAAAAGGCAGACTGCCGGCCGGCGACATCGCAGACAACATCGAAACGGCACTGCATTCGGCGTTTTATATGCAGATGCGCCGCTTGTACAATCTGCCGAAAAGTCGCATTTCGCCCGCCCTTGCTTCGGTCGTTTTCTTCTACATTCGTGCCTTTGCTTACAGCGGCATGTTTCGTTACAATTCCAAAGGCCTGTTCAACGTACCCTACGGCGGCATCGCTTACAACGGTAAAGATTTTAAAAAACAAATCGATTATCTGCGCTCACCGGAAGTACGCGCCCTGCTGAAAAATACAAAAATCGAGCGCAGCGACTTCTCCGACTTTTTACAAAAACACCCGCCGACCGCCGATGATTTTATCTTTCTCGACCCGCCTTACGATACGGAGTTTTCGACCTACGCCAAAAATACTTTTGATCGGCAAGACCAAATTCGTCTCGCGGATTATTTAATCAAAGACTGCCCCGCCAAATGGATGATGGTGATTAAAAAAACGGATTTTATCGCGGATTTGTATTTCGATAAAGGCTTGAATATCAACGTTTTCGACAAGAAATATTTGGTAAGTTTTATGAACAGGAACGACAAAAAAACAGAGCATTTGATGATTCGGAATTACGGATGATTTTTAGACAGGATTTTGGACAGGATTTTTTGGATTTTTTCTCGTTTTACCTTGACAGCATTTATTTGATGCGAAAAAAATTGATTGAGTGTGTAACAAGTCAGGTGCGATTACCCGACTCGTAGCGTCCCGATTTTAGTCGGGACCTGCTGTTACTTTTAAAATTAAAACAGCTTATCGACTAAAGTCGATGCTACGGTACGAGAAAGCCGCCGGCACGTCCCAAAACGTACCGGCGGCTCTCCTCTCTCCTCTCTCCTCTCTCCTCTCTCCTCTCTCCTCTCTCCTCTCTCCTAAAACCTCAACTTCACCCCCAACAAAAAGTTAGCCGGCGCCTGCGGGTACAAGCCCGTCAGATTGAACTGATTTTCATTGTCCGTATCCGTTTCTTTTTGCCCGTAGGGGTCGCCCTCGATCGGGTCGAAAGACGCGACGCGAAAGCGGTAAATCCAACCGGCTGCGCTGTAACGCGTGCTTGTAAAGTTGCGCACCAAGAAATTTATCGTCACTTCTTTGATGTACTTTTTCGGGCGCAAAGTATAGCGCAAACCCGTGTCCGCCGTCCAATAAGAAGGCAAAGCCGCGTCTTCGTTCGAGCTGTTATCCAAGAATTGTTTTCCGACAAATTTATTGGCGAGTGAGAAAGTCAAGTCTTGTCCTTCCGCGTTCGGCAGCAAGTGCACGAGCATTTCCGCGCCGCTGACAATCGACGGTGACAAAGCCAAATCCGTGTCTTCGCGCAGCACGGCATCCTGTGCACCGGTGTCCCAGTTGTCGATGTATTCCGTGAAAGAGGCGATGCGATTCTGACTCAGAGTCAGGTTTCCGTTAAACTCCAAATAGTCCGATAGTTTCGCGCCGCCGACCACCTCTACACCCGCGCGGTACGCCTCGGGTACGTTGGTGCGCACGTAAGAGCCGACGTCGGTGAGCTGCCCCGTCGGTACGAGCGCGTTTTCGTAATCCATGTAGTAAAAGTTCACGTTGAGCGCAGCATTTTTCCATGCTTTGCGGACACCGATTTCGGTATCGTACAGCGTTTCGTGCTGCGGTATGTCGGTGATGCCGTCTCCGTCCGTGTCGCCTGCGTCGGTGAAATCGCTGCGGTTCGGCTCGCGGTTGGCGACTGCGAAAGAGGCGTAGGCGGACAGATTTTTCGCAAAATTGTAATTCAAACCGACTTTCGGATTGACGAAGTTATAGGTGTGCTGTTGTGTAATGTCCAGCAAAGTATTGTCGATGCCGTCGATGCGGTAGTCGAGGGCGCGGTATTGCACATCCAAAAAGGCATTCAGCGCGGGCGTGACGGCAAAGTTTGTTTTGGAGTAAATATTAAAATCCGTTTTTTCGCCCGTGTTGTCGTAGTAGCGATTGCCCTGCTCGGTGTCGCCGGTGTAACGCGCCCAAATGACCTCGCCGTAGTGGTCGCCGATGTAGCGATTCCAAGCCCCGCCGAGGGTGGTGCTGATTTTTTGGTTGTCGCTGCGGTAAGTGACGTTGTAAGTCGCGCCGTAAAAATGATTATCCAACCAACGGCGTTGAATGAGGTCGGGAGAAAAATTCGTGACGGTATCGACCAAAGGCGGAAATTCCAAACCGAAATCCGGATAATTCGCGCCGCCTTCATACAACTCAAAAAAGCCGAAGCCTCGGGTATAATGCAGCGCGGCATTGGCGTCGAGGTTGCGCGAGAGTTGACGACCGTAGAGCAGTTGATAGTGCTTTTGCGTGTAATCATCGACCTCGTTGTCGTGCGGCTCACCGGGTTTGGCGGTGCCGGCGGAGTTGAAGCGGCGCAAATCGGGGTCGTCGCCGTATTGCAGCGGCACACCGTTCCAAGCCTGATAAGTGACTTCGTGACCCGCAAAATGATTGAGCCGCAGCACGTCTTTTTCGCCGTGATAAGCGGCGGTCAGAAAGTAAGAATTGAGATCGACCGAAGCGCGGTCGATGTAGCCGTCGGAAGTCAAAGAAGAGGCTCTGCCCTCGAAGGAAAATTTGTCGTTAAGCATACCGGAACCGAACTGCACGTTACCTTTCAGCGTCCCGAAAGAGCCGACCGAACCGTTGACTTCCGTGAAGGCGACGGGGTCCGGATTGGCGGTTCCGATGTTGATGGTCGCACCGAAAGCACCCGCTCCGTTGGTCGAAGTACCGACACCGCGCTGCACCTGCACACTGCTCGTCGAAGAACTCAAATCGGGCATATTCACCCAAAAAACGCCCTGCGACTCGCTGTCATTGACGGGAATGCCGTTAATGGTGACGTTGATGCCCGTCGGCTCGACCCCGCGAATGCGAATGCCCGTGTAGCCGATGCCCGTGCCCGCATCCGAAGTGACAACGGCGGAGGGCGTGTAGCGCAGCAGATAGGGCATGTCCTGACCGAGGTTGCGCTCTTCGAGTTTTTCCTCATCGACGTCGGTGAAGGCGAAAGGTGCATTTTCACCGGCGCGGGTTGCGGAGACGATGACCTCCTCGGCGGCGTAGCTTTTTTCGGCTAAATTGACGGAGACTTGCTGGCGTTTTTCACCGACGGGAAAAACTGCCGCTTTGCGCATGGTCTCGTAGCCTAAGTAACTGAAAATCAGCTCGTAACTCGCACCGGCGGTCAGATTTTGCAAACTGTATTTGCCTTGTAAGTCCGTAACCGTGCCCGTCGTCGTGCCGGCGATGAGGACGGAGGCACCGACCAAAGGTTCGTCATTTTCGGACGTAACGGTGCCGTAGATTTGCGCTGTTTGTGCCGTCAAAAAGACGGGTAACAACAGCGCGAAAATTGCTGTAAATAATTTAAAATTCATTGAAATGTAAGTAAACTCTGTTGAATAATGCCGAAAGTCAGGGGTTGACTCCGGTTTTATCCAAACCTTCGCGGGGAAGCGATTCCGCTCGGAGAGAAGCGGAAAGAAGCATCCTCATTTCCCTTCCCGGGATTATCCGGGCAGGTTCGAAGGGTATTATCTCAGGACTTATTTTGAGATTTTAGATGTTAGACGTTAGATTTTAGACTGCTGTCTTTACCTGATTTCTCGTAAAAAAAGTCCACCCCTAATGAGCAGGGGCAAAGGTAGGGAAAATCGGAAGGCAATTGATTTTTTACGCTGATTATTATGATTCTTTAAGATTTACGCTGAACGGCTTATACTCTTACTAACTTAAAAATCACCCGCTCCCCTCCTTCCCCCGTCACCTCCAGAAAATAAACACCGCGCGCTAAATCGCCTACCGAAAAATTCAGAAAATGACTGCCGATTGCAAGTTCTTCGTGCAGCAGATTTTTGAGCAGGATGCCGCGCCCGTCGTACACATTCAGCGTGACCGCCGTCGGTAAAGTCAGCGCAAAACGCACATCGAGCAGGTCTTGTACGGGGTTGGGAAAGACGTTGAGGTCGAGAAAAAATTCGCCGGCGTAGGCTGCCGGGGCGGGAATATTCGTCGCGCCGGGACTGCCGAAAGGGTGTACGGATTTCCAATTTTTTTGCCGGTCCGTGTCCAAGTCGGGGCGCAGTAATTCCAGAGTGCCGCCGTTGCCGTTCGCGGTCTGCGGCTGCGGCGGGGCGGAGGTGTAGGTCATATTTCCTCTGCTTTCGCCGCGTTCGTTGTACAGCGTGACGGTGCCTTTATCTTCGGGCAGATTGAAATTGAAATCGGCATTCAGCGGCTCGATTTCGGGATAAACGGCGCGAAATTTTTCGCCGTCTTTCGAAATTATCAGATAGCCTTTACCGGGGATGAGCGTACCGGCGGGCAGCACCAAACTGTCCGGACTCGCCGCCTCGCGCAACACCCAACCCGAAATATCGACTTCGTGGTCGAGGTCATTATACAGTTCTATCCAGTCTTCGGTGTTCCGGTTTTCGGCGGAGTGATAGTTGACTTCGTTGATATTCACACCTTTGTCGGGGCTGACAAAATTTCTGAAAACGGGGATGAGCGTAAAGTCTTTTTTCAGGTCAAAAACCAAAGTCGGATCGGTACTCAATGTGTCGCCTTCCCAGTGCAGAAAAACGGCGTTCGGCTCGGCTTGTGCGGTCACAACAATCGGTACGGTTTCAAAATAATCACCGCTCCAGCTTTCTTCCTGTATGTCCAATCGATTGTTAATCAACACTTTACCGTGTGCAAAATCGGGGCTTTGCAAATCTAAAGTATGATAAGCGGGCAATGCCAACTCGTCGAGCATGTAGCCTTTTATCCACTCGGGGCGTTCGGTTGCGAAGAGGGTCAAACGGTCGTGATGCTCTGCAAATTCCGCAAAATCTCCGTCCCAACGCTCATAATGCGCGGGCAGTTCCGCGATAACACTCGCCTTCGTTTCGGCGATGCGGGCGAGTACATTTTCGGGCAGAAAACGGGAATTTAACTCGTCCGCAAAACGATTTACAAAAATGTTGCGAAACTCGGTGCTCTCCAGCAGTTTTCGGAAAAGAAAAGTGGACCATGCGGGATTTGACCAGGAGGTCGGTTCGGTTACCAAAGCAAATTCGAGCGTATTGTGGCCGTGCGCATTCGGAAACCAGCCGGCAAAACCAAAATCAGTATCGTATAATATCCACCGCCATTTTCGCCCCGGCGCGCGCCAAAATTTGATATTATTGCCGGGCCAGTCCATGTTGGCCGCGTAGATTTGTGCCGTTTGATACATCGCATAATTTTCAATATCTATTTGTTCTTCAATGTATTCATAAACCTCGGGGTCGGCGGCGGTGCCGTTTTCCAGTATTTCCAACATCTCAAAATAGGCGGTATTATCACCGTCCACCACGGTACCGTCAAATACCAAAAGGTCGATTTCTTCCGGCTCGACGTCGTAACGCGAGGCTAAAAAATGCTTACTGACTTTTTCACGCATATTATACATACCCCAATATTCGCCGTTGAGATAAGTCGCCGCCGAGCGGTGCGCCTGTATTTCGATGCCCGCGCCCTCCAGCAATCCGGTGTACATAATGTCGCGAATATTGGAAGCCAAAAAATCGTTGCCCGAGTTGCGCAGCACTATCGACTGAAATTCATCAAAATCGCGAGTCTCGAAAAACGGGTAGTTTATCTCCTCCGTGCCGTATTGTTTACGCGCAAAGAACGCCAAAGAACGCTGAGGATTCGAGCGACTGTAACCGCCGAAAATCTTTACGCCGGCGTCAAATTCCGTGTGATCCGTGCCGTCCGGTTCGTAAAAAGAAAAATGCGCGGGACGCTCCCAATCCTGATGAAAATTGGCACCGCTGTACGGCGGGTCGGATGCATAGGTGTAGCCGAAAGCATAAATTCCCGTATTTTCGTCGAAAAAATTATCGGGTTCGGTGATAATCGAAACTACGGGCAAAGTGTGCGACACATCGACCAAAAAAGCGCGTGACCGAGTGCGCGAAGGCAGATAATTTTCGAGAAAAACCCGCGCACGCAGCACCGTTTTTTCATTGAGTTGTAAACCTGCGGCGGGAAAAACCGCCGAGTTTTCGTCGGGCAAAAGCGCGTCGGTCGTGTAGCGAATGATACCGCCCGGCACTCCGGTCGTGAGTTGCAACACCAACGGTGCGCAGACACCGCCGGGGTGCGAAAAGCTGATATCGTCGGGTAAAATGCCCGCAAAACCCTGCGCGGGATTGGCATTTCCGGGCGTCGTTTCGGACAAGACAGCCGGTTCGTTTCCGCCCGCCGGCAGACCGTAGGCATAGTACTGCAAACCGCCGGGCAGAGTCAACGTGTGCGCCTCCGTGCCGTCGGGTCGGTAGAGGTGCAACGTTTCGCCGTTGTCCGAAATTTTAAAATCGGTGTGCAAATTAAAAGTATTCTCCGTGCGATTTTTGTCGGAAGCCCACACGCGCAAATAACTGCCGGGGAAAAGATTTTTGTCGGGAAAAATCCACGGTTCGCTGCCCTCGGGGTCGTCGGTTATCGACCAACCGGCGAGGTTGACGACGGCATCGCCGGGATTGTGAATTTCAAACCAATCGGGGCTGTCGCCGTCTTGGTCGAGACGGTCGTGATTGGCGGAGACCGCCTCGTTAATCAGCAAATTTTGCGCTTGATTATTCAGGGAAAAAAGAAAAAACGGGAATAAAAGTATAATTCGGGTAAGCATAATTTCAGTCGGAATTATTTTGATGTTGTTTAGGCGTTTAGGCGTTTAGGCGTTTAGGCGTTTAAAATGCCCGGTTTTTCTTAAACGCTTAAACCTCCTAAACGCTTAAACCGCAAAGAATCTACATTTTCACAATTTTAAAAATCTTTCGCTCCTCGCCTTCCGCCGTCAGTTCCAAAAAATGAAAGCCCGTCGGCACATCATCGGTGTGGAAAATCAAAAAGTTGTCGCCGACGGCAAGGGTCTCGCGCAGCAATTCTTTGACCAAAGTACCGCGACTGTCATACATACGCAAAGCGACAGCGGCGGGCAAAGTCATTTTAAAACGCACATCCAGTACCTCGCCAACCGGATTCGGAAAAATATTGACCTCCGTAAAAACATCGCCGTAGTAAGCCGGCGGCGCGGGGATATTCGTCGCGCCCGGACTGCCGAACGGGTGTACGGATTCCCAGTTTTTCTGCATCTGCGCGTCCAAATCGGGGCGCAGCAACTCTAAAGTGCCGCCCTGACCGCGGGCCGCCTGTGACCACGGCGGAGAGGCGGCGTAACTTGCCGTTGCTTTTTCTTCACCGGTGTGATTTGACAATGAAAATGTACACTTTTCGTCCGGCAGACTCAAAGCGGGTTCGGTTTGCACAACTCTGACTCCGGAATAAACGGTACTAAACCGGGTCGCATTTTGCGCCAAAACCAAGTAGCCTTTATCCGCAATTATCGTTCTTTCCGGCACCGTAAATTCTCCTTCACCTTCCGTTTCGCGCAGCGTCCAACCCGAAATATCGGCAGCAAAATCGTTATCGTTGTAAAGTTCTATCCAATCGCCCGCATCACGATTTGCGGCGGATTGATAGTTGATTTCGTTGATAATAATACCGTCGGCAGGCTGCTCGAAAACTCTGAAAACAGGGATAAGTTTGGTATCGCTTTTCAAATCAAAAATCAGCGTTTCCTCGCTGCTTGTAATGTCTCCTTCCCAACCCAAAAATATCGCTCCCGGCTCGGCAATCGCCGTTACCGTTATCGGTACGGTCTCAAAATAATCGCCGCGCCAATTTTCCTCTTGAATATCCAAACGATTGTTAATCAGCACTTTGCCGCGCTCATAATCGACATTTTCAAGGTGCAATTCGTGGTGCGCCGGCAGCTCGAAAACTTCTTCGATGTGCTGCTTCAGCCAAAACGGACGCCGCTCGGCAAAGAGGTTCATTTTATCCGTTTGCCAATCGAACATCCAGATTCCTTCGCCCCAACGGTCGTAGTGCGCGGGCACTTCGTCGGCGATAATTTCCTGCGTTTTTTCAATTTGCGCCAGAACATTTTCGGGCAAAAACCGCGAGTTCATTTCATCCGCAAAGCGATTGATGAAGGCATCACGGAAATCCGGATTTTCGACCGTTTTACGCAGCAGAAAAGTGGACCAAGGCGGGTTAGGCCAATTCGGACCGTCGGGTTCGAGCGCAAAAGCAAGCGTGTTATTGCCGTGGTCTGCGTTGCCGAAATTAGAAAAACCGAAATCCGTATCGTACAAAATCCATCGCCATTTGCGACCCGGGGCTTTCCAAAATTTAATATTATTGCCGGGCCAGTCGTCGTTATCGGCGTAGATTTGTGCAACCTGATACATCATAAAATTGTCGAGGTCGATGCGCTCCGCAACGTAGTCATAAACAAGCGGATTTGCCAAAGAATTATTTTCCATAAACTCCAAAAGCTCGTAGTATTCCGTATTGTCACCGTCCACGACCTCACCGCCGAAATCCAAAATCGTCACCTCGTCGGCATCGACGTCAAAACGCGAAGCCAA
This sequence comes from Saprospiraceae bacterium, assembly GCA_020629965.1. Classification (GTDB taxonomy): domain Bacteria; phylum Bacteroidota; class Bacteroidia; order Chitinophagales; family Saprospiraceae; genus JAHDCG01. The sequence goes on from JAHDCG010000006.1 coordinate 33,056, forward strand.
GAAATGCCTGCTGACTTTTTCGCGCAAGTGATACATGCCCCAATACTCGCCGTTGAGGTAAGCCGCCACCGAGCGGTGCGCCTGTATTTCCAAGTCCGCCCCCTCCAGCAAGCCGGTGAACATAATGTCACGGAAGTTGCTGCGCAGCCAATCGTTACCGGAATTGCGCAGCACCAAAGACTGAAAATCGGAGAACTCGCGGGTGTCAAAAAACGGATAATTAAACCCCTCCGTGCCGTAGCGATTGCGGGCGAAAAGCGATAAGGAACGTTGGTCGTTTGCCCGCGACCAACCACCGAAAATTTTAGTGCCGCAGTCAAATTCTACCTTCCCGTTGCCGTCGTTTTCGTAGAAAGAAAAATGCAGCGGACGCTCCCAATCTTCCCAAAAATTGGCACCGAAATTCGGTTGATTTTCGCTGTAATCGTTTCCGAGCACGTAAATTCCGGTCTCGTCATCGAAAAAATTATCGGGTTCGGTGATGAGCGAAACGACGGGTAAACTGTGTGACTCGTTGACGAGAAAAAAGCGGGATTGCGTTTTGGAAGGCAAATAACCGTCCCGAAAAACGCGGGCGCGAATGACTTTTTTGGCGGTAATCGCCAAGCCGCCGGACGGGAAAATGTCAGAGTTTGCGTCGGGTAAAGTCGCGTCGGTGGTGTAGCGAATGTGGCTGTTCGGCACTTCGGTCGTCAGTTTCAGGGACAAAGGATTGCTGCTGCCGCCGGGGTGCGAAAACTCGATATCGGCGGGCACGACACCGATAAAACCCTGCGCGGGATTGGCGGCACCGGGCGTCGTTTCGGGCAAGACCGCACCTTGATTTGTACCCGCCGGCAAGCCGAAGGCGTAGTATTCCAAAGCGGCGGGCACGACTAAAGTGTGCGCAACATTGCCGTCGGGGCGACGTAAATACAGCGTCTCGCCGCCGCCGGAGATTTTAAAATCGGTGTGCAAATGACCGGCGTTATTCGTGCGGTTTTTGTCCGATGCCCATACGCGCAGATAGCCGCCGGCGGCGAGGTTCATATTCGGAAAAATCCACGGTTCGGCGTTTTCGGGGTCGTCGGTGAGAGACCAATTTGCGAGGTTGACGGGTGCGTCTCCGGGGTTGTAAATTTCCAACCAATCGGGGCTGTCGCCGTCTTCGTCCGACAGGTCGAAGTTAGCCGACACCGCTTCGTTGATACGCAGGGTTTGGGCTTGGCTCTTCGAGCAAAAAGCAACGCAGAAAGAGAGTAATAAAATTCGATACAGCATAATTCAAGCAAAAGTTTGGAAGCAAACTATGGATTTTTATTGAAAAGAACGGAAAATAAATGCGCATTTATCGGCAGACTTACGATTATTACGATATTGCGACAAATTATAAAACTCAAATGATTGAAGTAAAAATAGCCTGCCACGGCGACAGTTTGACGGAGGGCTACGGCATTCCGCACCGCCTGCGCTGGAGCGATTTATTAGCCGAAAATTCGGAAACGGAATTTATCAATACCGGTATTTCGGGCGACACGACGGCGGGGATGTTGGCGCGTTTTTATCCGATGGTGTTGGCACAAAACCCGACGCACGTCATCATCACGGGCGGCACGAATGATGTATCGCTGCACCTCCCGCAGCGCGACATTATCGCCAACCTGCTGACGATGGTGCGACAGGCGCGGCACTTCGATATTATCCCGATTTTGGGTATTCCGCCGCCGTTTATTTTTGCCTTCGATGCGGTCGAGAAAAGCGAACTGTTTTTAGAACCGCAGTTGTTTTTTAAAGAACTGAAAGTTTTACAGAAAAACGTCGCTCAAATCGCCGCCGAAAAGGACGTGGACATCATCGACTTCTCCAACGGCATGGTCGCCGAACTGTTTTTGGAAGACGGTCTGCACCCCAACGAAATCGGACACCAAATGATGGCAATGAATGCTTTGGTGACGCTGAAGGAGGTGATACCGCAGGTGTTTGGAGGAATGTGATTTTAGATGATAGATGTTAGATTTTAGATGTTAGACGTTAGACCGGTGCTTTGACTTATCCCCTTGCTTGAGCCGGCTTTTAATTTTTGATTTCATAATATTTAAGTAATTGCTTAGGTGTCTGACGCTGATTTCGGTAAAAGTGGGAAATATTACGAATAAATCTAAGGTTCAAGCGAGGAAAAGCGTTCCCGACTGAAGTACGGGACAGGCTGACACCGATGTTATGATTAACGCCGGTGTCAGACACTTTTTTTCTGTCGGATTTCGATATAACATAATTTTTTCGATACTTGCTTAAATTAAGTGTCAGACACCTAAGTAGTTACACATTTAATAAAATCAAGGATGAACGAAAGAACCGAGACAAGGAGAAATTTTGATGAGAAGCAGGAATATGTGCCCTCTCTACTCCCTCCTCTCTCCTCTCTCCTCTCTCCTCTCTCCTCTCTCCTAAAATAAAAACATGCAAGAACAACTAAAAAAATATCCCGTCCGCATTCAAATCCCCGTAGCCTGGGGCGACATGGACGCAGCGGCGCACGTCAACAATACCGTCTATCTGAAATGGGGCGAAACGGCGCGGATTGCTTACTTCGAGGCGGCGGGCATCGACATCGGCTTTAAGTCGGCAGCAGGACCGATACTCGCTTGGCAGGACTGCAAATATATTTTTCCGATGACTTTTCCGGATACGGCTGTCGTCGGTATTCGCTGCACGGAAATACAAAGCGACCGTCTGTTTTTCGAGGCGGCGATGTTTACGGAAAAGCACGGGCGCATTGCGGCGATAAATAAGTTTTGTATCGTGCCTTATGATTTTCAAAAGTTAGTGAAGGTGGAGATTCCGGAGGCGTGGTTGAGGGGGATCGAGGGGTTGGAAGGAGGTGAAATTAAAAGTTCCGGAATATGAAAATCATTACTCTTGCCGGCTCGGCGCGTGCGGACGGCTCTAATTTGAAACTGTTACGGGCTTTGCCGGCAACTTTTCCCGCGCACGATTTTGTTGAATTTTCGGGAAAGGATTTACCGCTTTTTTATGACGGGTGTGCGCCGAATGCGGTTGCGCGGGAATGGCAAAATGCCGTGAAAAACGTGGATGCGTTGTTGATTTGTACGCCGGAATATTTGCACAATCTGCCGGCTTTGGTCAAAAATGCGCTCGAATGGTTGACGGCGGGCGGAGAGCTTGCGGGCAAAAAAGTTATTCCCGTCACCTTGACGCCGAGTGCGCCGCGCGGTGAAAAGGCGATGCAGTCGCTGCTGTGGAGTTTGCAGGCTTTGGATGCACAAATTTTGCCTTCGGTAGCCTTGTATCGAGAGGATGTGGTTTATGATGCGGCAGGTGAGTTGGGGGATTGTGCGGGGCGGGAGATTTTGGGGGCGATTTTTTCCTCTCGGCATTAGAAACCGACTCGGCGCTCACATACCGGGCTGAAGTGCTTCGTGCCGTTGGCACTTGTATAAGGTTGTTCCGGTCTCAATGAATGAGACCTCTGTCAATCGGCGTACTTTTCTCGTACAGCACTATCGGGTCAATCTCAAACGCATAAATTACTCGGTTTCCGTTCTCGTCTGCTGACTCGATTTCTATATTTTTCCACCTCAAAGTTCCTTCAATCAATTCGACTTTTTGAAATTCCGTGAGTGACTCGGACAGTAAATATTCCTTGTCGTTCGGTGTGACTTTCCATGCCTTAAAAAGACTTTCAAAATCAAGCACCCTTGACTCGCCGTTATTGAAAACACAGCAAATTTTATAGCCTTCGGTTTTTTGTATTTCTAAAATGCGTTTTATTTCTCTCATGTCATTCGGTTTTCGTCCCCTCCGCCAAAGCCAAAAACACCCCGTTCGTCCATCCGAAGCCGTCCTGTACCGGATATTCGCCGCCGCCGCTGAGGAGCGAGATGTCTTCTACGTTGTATTTTTCCAACATTTTGCCGGTTTCTTTAAAGACTTTGCGATTGAGTGCGAGCCAATTTTTGGTGATTTTTTTTGCTAAATCTTCCTGCCGGTAATTGCGCAAACCCTGCACGGCTATCCATTGCAGCGGTGCCCAGCCGTTGGGGGCGTCCCATTGTTGCCCGCTTTCCACGGTCGAGGTGACTAAGCCGCCGGGGCGCAAAAAGTCTTGTTGCAATGTTTGGGCGCAGCGTTCGGCGCGGTATTTTTTTGCGGCTTCACAGAATAAGGGATAGACGCCGGCAAGACTTTTTACATTCAACAGTTTCTTTGCGGGAAAATGATAATCGCAGTAAACGCCGGCCACCGTATTCCAAAAATAACGATTGATGACGCTGAAACGAGTCTTGGATTTGCGAATGAAAAGCACTTGGTTTTCGCGGTCACGCTTAGCTTTGTAAGCCTTGACGAGCGTGGTTTCCAGTTTGTACATCAGGCAATTTAAGTCCACCGGAATAATCTCGGAAGTACGAATGCCGGTCAGTTGCAAGTCTTCTTGCAGCCACCGCGAGCTAAAATCCCAACCCGACTCGCAGGCAGCTCTGACGTCTAAGAAAAAGTCCTCGGCAGCTCTGCCCGACTCCGCTAAATTCTCGGTATCCTCGCCGTACATTTCTTCGCGGGCACGTTGGTCGCGGTCGTAGTAGCGGTTCAGCTTGTCTTTTTTACCGAGCAAAACGACACGCTCCCCTACGCGATTATTTTCATCCAAATCTTCCGCGCCCTCCATCCAAAAATCGTACTCTTTGCGCAGCGCGGGCAGGTATTTGACGTAGATTTCTTTGCCTTTCGCTTCCGCCAATAATTCGACCATGAGGGCAAAAAACGGCGGTTGCGAACGCCCCGTGTAGTAAGTCCGATTGCCGTTGGGTATGAAGCCGACCGTGTCGATGAGGTGCGCAAAATTGTCGAGCATCGCCTCGATTAAGTCGAAGCGACCGCTGACTTTCAAACCCAACATTGTAAAGTAAGAATCCCAGTAATAAATCTCGTTAAAACGACCGCCGGGCACGATATAAGGGTGCGGCAACGGAATGAGCGAACTGCCTTCCCCGGGTGTATCGGCGGGTCGGTACAGCACGTCCCACAGCCGCTCGATGTGTTGCTCGACGGACTGCGAGGTGTCGCTCTCAAAGTCATCGGCGGGCGTAGCGGCGGTCTTAAAATGCTTGTTGAAAAAGGCTTTTAAATCGAAGCCCGGCTTATCTTTTTCGGCGGCGTATTTATCCAAAATGACGGGCGGCGCAGCTTGCGGCACGGCGTCGGTGATGACCTTGCCGTCGGGGTGTACGGGCAGTTCGTGCAAAGCGACGAAGAGGTCTCCGAAGATTTCTTTGGGTGATTTTAGGTTGGTTGCCGGTTGTCCGTTGTCGGTTGTCGGTTTCATGTTAGGTGGTGGTTTTTATCGTTTTCTCGTTAATTGATTTTCCTCTGCCCTCTCTTTAATCCGAGAGTACTGTCATGCAACATGTGATTTAGTTGAGGGTTACTCGGTTCGCAATTTAACCGGTTTCCCGTTTTATCAGGCAGGATTTGATTTTTGCAGACTTGCATTGCGTTCTTCTTCCGCATTTGTCAGTTTATACAAAAAAAACAGTGCGAGCAGTAAGCCGCCGAGCGGTATCAGCGTGTACGAAAATGCTGTTTCGGCACCGACATTTTTAAATAAATACCCAATCAAACGCGAGCCGAGAGTGCCGCCGATTGCCGAAAAAATGATAATCAAACCCGACATCGGACTGTGTAATTTTTTGGGTAAAGCACTCAGTACCGCCGAGTTAATGAGCGGATAAATCGGTGCAATAAACAAACCGATAATCGGAAAAGCAAAACCGATGAGCGGGATGTCGGTAAAGGATTCGATTTCTCCCACGTTTGCCGTGACCGCGCGCGGTAAGACGAACACGACCATTGCCATTGCCGCCGCAATGCAGCCGACCAGTATCCAAAACCACGAGATATATTTTGATAAAGTACCCGCCAAAATACGCCCTACCCCGAGCGAAATTGCCAAAATACTCGCCATCATAATCGCCGTGTTTTCGGGTAAATCGAGGACGCGCTCGTTGAAAGTCGGCAGCCAGGTCATAATACCCTGCTCGACCATGACGAATAAAAACGCCGCGATGACAAAGACAATGACCAATAATCTGCCCATTAATTTTGCCATCTCCGCAAAGTCTTCGGCGAGATTGCTGCCGGGAATTTCGGGTTTGTCGAATTTTGAAAACAATAAAAAGACAAAGGAAAGTGCCGACAGCGCAGCTAACAGCCAATAGACATTGAGCCACGCATTGGGCTCGCCTTCAAGGTTAAAAGCGGGGAAAAGGAAATACGCCAGAGCAATGCCGAACATGAAAAAACCTTCGATGTTGGACATCAGGCTGTTGTGCTCGGCCTTGGTCTGCGTAACCAAACCGATGGTCGAATACACCGAAACTTTTATCAAAGCAAAGGACACGCCGACCGCCGCAAAAAGCAATTTGGCGGAGGTAAATGAATTGCCGAAATACATGCCCATACAAGCAAACGTCACGATACCCAAACCAATCAACATCGCATTTTTGTAACCGATACGCGGCAAAAACGAAGCGACCAAAAAGGACACAATCGCAATCGGCATATCTTTAAAAAGTTCTAAAGTACTCGCTGCGACCTCGTCCACACCGTACACTTTTTGGCTTTTTAAAATGACGATGCCGACGCTGTTCAGCAAAATGGCAAACACAAAATAATTGATAAACAGCGCGATTTTGACGCGTAGATTTTGACTCATTGGCTTAGTTTGAATATTTAAAAAGCAACGGTTTCTTCCCGGTTTTCCGACGAAAGTAGTATAAAAATATCAAAACGGGGAAAATAATTTTTCGCAAAGAACAAAATTTGCTTTTCGGTATTTCGGCTTTGCGTAAACGAACGATAATTTTATAAAAAAATAACAGGCAATATTTTTCGGATTATCGGCTTTGCCTGTACCTTTGCGCATGGAAACAGTAAAAGCAGCCGCAAACGGTCTTTTGACCGCTACTCAAGAGAAATTTTTACAGGAAGCCTTGACCTTCGATGATGTCTTGCTCGTTCCTGCCTACAGCGAAATCCTTCCGCGCGAAGTCGATTTATCCTCGCAATTCACAAAAAATTTAAAGCTCAACGCACCCATCGTGTCCGCCGCGATGGACACCGTGACCGAGGCAAAATTAGCCATTGCCCTCGCCCGTCAGGGCGGCATCGGTATCATCCACAAAAACATGACGATAGAGCAGCAGGCCGAGCAGGTGCGCTCCGTCAAACGCTCGGAAAGCGGGATGATTATCGACCCGGTCACGCTGTCTAAGCACGCGTTGGTCGGTGAGGCCCTGGCGTTGATGAAGCAGTTTCGTATCGGCGGCATTCCGATTGTCGATAACAATAAAAAACTCGTCGGTATCTTAACGAACCGCGATTTGCGCTTCGAGAAAAACGTAAACCGCCCGATCAAGGAACTGATGACCGCCGAAAATTTGATAACCGCCCCGACGGGTACGAGTTTGGAGTCGGCAAAGGCGATTTTGCAGACCAATAAAATCGAAAAACTGCCCGTCACTGACTCCGAAAATACCCTCGTCGGTCTCATCACCTACAAGGATATTATGAAAGTCCAAAACTATCCGAATGCCTGCAAAGACAGCTACGGCAGACTGATAGTCGGCGCGGCGGTCGGCGTGACGCACGACATGATGAACCGCGTGGACGCGCTCAAAGCGGTGGGCGTGGACGCGATTTGCATCGACACGGCACACGGTCACTCCGTCGGCGTGCTGAATGCGGTGCGCGCGGTCAAAGAAAAATACGGCGATGATTTGCAGGTTGTCGGCGGCAACGTAGCCACCGGCGCGGGTGCCAAAGCCCTCGCGGATGCGGGCGCGGACGGCGTGAAGGTCGGTGTGGGACCGGGCAGTATCTGCACGACGCGCATCGTGGCGGGAGTGGGTGTGCCGCAGTTGACCGCGATATTTAACGCGGCGCAGGCTCTGCAAGGCACGGGCGTACCCGTCATCGGCGACGGCGGTATTCGCTACACGGGCGACATTGCGAAGGCGATAGCGGCGGGTGCGAGTACGATAATGGCGGGCGGTTTATTTGCCGGCGTGGACGAGGCTCCGGGCGAAACGGTCATTTATCAGGGCAGAAAATTTAAAATCTACCGCGGCATGGGCAGCATCGGCGCGATGGAACTCGGTTCGAAAGACCGCTATTTTCAGGACGTGGAAGACGACATCAAAAAATTGGTACCGGAGGGCATCGAGGGTCGCGTGGCGTTTAAAGGTACATTGGCGGAGGTAACGGTACAGTACCTCGGCGGTCTGCGCGCGAGTATGGGCTACTGCGGCGCGGCGACGATTGCAGAGATGCAAAACGCGAAATTTACGCGCATGACGGCGGCAGGTATTCACGAGAGTCACCCGCACGATATTACGATTACGAAGGAGGCGCCGAATTATTCAATGCGGTAGTTCGTTGTCGGTTGTCGGTTGTCCGGCGGCTTTTGAGAATTACGGAGCGGGAAGTGACTTTTGGGGTTGCTTGTCGCTTTTTTTATTTGCGTAAAAATGCCAACGGCATGAGACACTTCAGCCCGGTATGTAAATGCCGGGCGGAGTATGCGGGAGAAAAATTTACAAGGTTGATAATTTTAAAAAATCAGGTACCTTTGGTAAAAATAAAGAGATTATGCGAGAGAAAATAATCAACGCAGGCGGCATCAACGGCAACGACTCGGAAGAAATTGAAACAAGTCCCGAAGCTTTGAAATATTTACGCCAAACCATAGAGCGTCACGCTGCGAATACGGAAGAAATTACAAAAAGAAAAATGGCTGTGCGTGTGATAAAGCACGAGATGAAAGCCTGCTTAAATAAGAAAATCTTTGACCAAACGAAGACCGCGAGGTATTGAAAGGAAAAATGTTTATCAAATTTAACCTCAAAAACAAAACCCTCGCCCGCTACCTCGACCTCAAAGAACCCGACCTCAGTGCCGTCCTCAACGGCAAGCGCAGAATAAATATCGACTTGGCTTTGAAATTGGAGCAATATTTTGGTATTGAAGCGGAAATTTGGCTGAGTATTCAGTTGAAAAACGAGGTTATCGGCGGCGCGGGAAAAGGGAGGGGAGAAGTATGAGCGGTACGAAGCGGAGAATTTTCGGGGCGAGTAAAAAAAGCAGCTTATTATTTCGGGAGTCACGTTTTTTTATGTTGCTTAGACACTCCTTCTCGCAAGTTTCAGATTAAATCATCTAAAGATTCTTCCGCTTTTTTCGGATTATCGATTTCCTTAAAAATTTGTTTAAATTTTCTCTTGCATTGTCCGAGAATAGGATCGGAACTGCTGTACTTCCCTCGTTCTTCCGGACTCCACGTTTTGTACATTTCGGCTACTTCGTCGCAGCAACATTTCAAGGAACGTTTACTTTCTTTTGCATAGCACCCGACATCTTTTAATTCGCTTTTATTGACAGCGTCGTTCACCGCCGTTTCTTTTTCTGGAGTGACGGGCGGCAGGGGTATGACAGGTATTGTTGTCGTGTCTGTTGTCTTATTTTCAGTTCCGGCGGCGGCGGCTTGAGTGTTGAGAGTACCTGTTACCTCTGTTTCGGCAGCGGGCGGTTCGGGGTCGGCATTACAACCGTAAAGAGTAAGAGATAACAATGAGAGAAGTAAGAGAACAGGTTGACATGTTTTCATAATTATGCTTTATTTCGGAAAGAATTTATCTTTCATAAATGAGATTTCCCGGTGTGTCTCCGAGAATTTTTTTGATGGTTTGTGAAGAAATGAAAATACTGATGCAAAGTAAAGCAACCACTGCAGCGGCTACCCAATAATTAAAAATATTGAACTGACTTTCATCGACCATGACAAACCGCTCGATGCGGTCGATAAAAACCGAAAGCACAAAAGCAATCACGACTGAAAGAGTCAGAAAAGTAAAAATAATTTTGAGATAAATCGTATTTAAAAATCGATTACTTAAGCCAAAAGCCTTACAAGTACCCAAATTCGACCGGATTTTAAAAAGATGGGCGCGCAGCAAACTGTTGACAAATAAAATAATACTCAAGATACCGAAAGCAAGTAAAATCAAAGAAATAATCAGGGTCAGACGACTGACCAGAGCAAAATTTTCTTTAGCTTCTACCTGACTCATATCTATATCGACATTGTAGTTTGCTTTTATATCGTCTCTGAAGCGCCGAATATCATCTAAGCGATTAAAATTAAAAGCAAGATAATAGTAATCTTCCGAGTCTAATTTATCGCAAAAACCTGTGCCGCATTCCGGCTTTATAAACTCGGAAAGAGGGTTGTCGCCCCTTTTGGAAATCTGTATGAAAGTCATCAAGCTGTCTCGTGCCGGGGTCTGTGAGGGCAAAAAATCTACTTCGCAGTACAGGTATTTTTTTTCGTCTGCGCTAAATGCTTCCGTAGTTCTGACCTCGGGCGGTTCGATGTCCGGAAAGTAACGCGTCATTTCTTGCCTCAATTCGGTTGCGTCGAGCTTGTCATTCACTAAAAAAACAAAACTACTCGCTCCTTCATTTTCTTTGCGCAAATATTGCCCGCAGTTTTTGCGCCCGTCTCTTTTCGCATTTTTAATATTGTAAAACTCGGGCGAGGTAACAAAATCGCAAAACTTCGGAAGTTCTTTGATGACTGCCACCACCTCCACGGGTATGAAATTATCTCCTTCTCTGATAAAAATATGCCCAACGTTTTCATTCTGCGGATTGTAGCCGAGCCGTTGCATCATTTCTGCCGTCAGAATAATTTCGCAGTTTTGTAAGCCCGTTGCGGTAAAATCGTGCGCGTTCGATTTCCACAAAAGATTTTCTACGGATATTACTTTTTCTAAAATCGGGTCTTTGCCGTCCGGACTTCTGCCCCAAGCCGCATAGGCTAACGTATCGGTCGAGTTTGTCAAGGGGTCGAAATCACGATGAAACACCTCCATACTGTAAATAACCCAGCCCGTCACATCGTCGAGTTGTAGCTTTTCTTTCATCTCACCGCTACCGTAGCGTTGCTGAATATCACCCGCCTGCCGTGAAATATACTCTTCGGAAATACTCAAATCTACCCAATTGGTAAACGGATTATTCATTTTTCTTTCTAAGTTTTGCATACTGCCTACGGCAAAACCCAGAGCTACCAGTGTGAGAAACAGAATTAAAATCAACATCAGAACAATGCGCCGCCCTTCTCCCGCCAGAGTTTTGTATTCGTTGAGAAAAAACAATTTTTCAAAGTCCGAGCGCACCCCTAATAATTGCAAAATTAGTTTCATGTTTAATTTTTTACTTGTCCGCTCAAAAATGCACTGAGATACAGACCGGGATTTTCGATAATTTCATTTTTGCTCGTCATGTATTGATTATTCCTGCGGTACAAAATATCGGTATTGTCAATGACTCCGACGCTTTCGCTGTTGCCTGTATTTCTAACGGTAATCGGTAGGATGACATCCGCAAAATGCACAGCAAGTTCCAAATCGTGCGATACGATGATGCCCGTTTTATTTTCCTCCGCAACTATTTTTTTTAGTGTACCCATCAGTTCGTGCGCGGTATTTTTATCCAGATTGCCGGTCGGTTCGTCACCGAATAAAACCTGAAAATCAGCCGTCACCGCTCGCACGAAAGCCAATCGCTGCCGCTGCCCGCCCGAGAGTTCGGTTATTTTTTTATCAAAAATTTCCTTTCCCAAAGACAAACCTTGCATGACTTTCAGTACCGTGAGCCGCGCTTCTTCGATTGGCGTACCTTTTATCAAAAGACTCATCATCATATTTTCTCCCGCACCGAAATTGGGCATCAGATTGGTATTTTGAAAAATAAAGCTAAAATTCTTCTTTCTGAACTCGGACGAAACAGTGTTTGTTTCTCGCCAAATTGTTTTCAGTTCCGTGCCCTCGTCATTTTCCTCTGCAAAAAATCGCATACTCAAATCCGCACTATTGCCGATCGTGTTGTTCATTAGTCCCAGAGTTTCGATAAAAGTGCTTTTGCCGATACCGGATCTGCCGATGACAAACATTAAAGCACCACGCGGTATTTCCAAATCACGGATATGCAGCACAGGTCGCCCCGGCAGATATTCACAAGTCAGATTTTTTATTTTGAAAACGGGTTTATTCATTTTTCTTTTTTAGAAAAATACGAGATTTGAAAGTTAAAAAACCTGGTCTAAAGTCAGCCAGTAGTATCGATTACTTTCGTCGGTTTCAAAGCGAAATTCGTAGCGGTCGTTCAGTTTGTTTATTCTGTCCAGCTCGAGTTTGACATCGTTAAAGCGTTTGATGAGCGCATCGACTTCTTGGTTATTCACTTTTTTTTCATCGCGTATATCACCGATCCGGATGTTAAAGGAAATTTCTGCATCCAGGCCTTCTTTATTTAATCCCTGCATGATTTCCAGTACATCTTTACGCGTCAAATCTTCTATTTCCTTATCGCTCTTAAAGGTTTGACCGGCAAACTTCTGTACCAGACTTTTGTAAATTTTGAAAAGGCTTTTTCGTTTCTCATCGTAAGAGCCGCTGTTGGCAATTTGATTGATATTGCGTTCAATGAGATTTTGATATTTCAAAAAATCACTCTCCGGCATAAACAACACGTAGGAATACAGAGGATACCGCGCTCCTTGTCCTTTCAACGGAATAAATATTTCGGTGTAGAGACTCAACTTCATATTATTTGCCTCCGAAACGGTATTATCCGATGCGCCGGTACTTTGCATGTGATCTTCCAAAGCCGTTGCCATTCCGCTCAGAATGCCCGGAATGTCGATATTACCTTCTTTATACATTTTCGGAACGTCGTTTATGCCGCCGCCCTTTAGTGCTTGATTGAGTGCTTTATAAATTGCATCATTGTACTGTAATGAGGCAGACAACATATCGTTTACCCCCTCTGCGAGTCGGCTGCCCGTTACCGACTGCAATTTGGCGGGCAGTATCAGAGTGCCGGGCTTACTGCTCTTGACATCGACCCGCTCTACTCCGACGGGAGTAGCCATAACAGGTACTTGTAACTGCATACCCGCCCCTAATTTTTTCCATTTACTGTCCGTGCTTTGTTTGTTATAAATGTACTTAGCGGTTTCCAAAATCAGATATTGAGATTGTATCGCAAAGGCAGTTCCTGTCATGCGCTCACCGTCATTATGCAACTGCACACTGTGTAAATGCGCTCCGATTTCGGTTAATTCCCGAAAAATTTCCGCTTTGTCGGTTATCAGAGACGGCTCGTTACCGGCCTCTGCCGCCGACCGCCGCCCCGGCTCTATGGAATAGTCACCGCAACTGCCGAGCATAAAAATAATATTTGTTTGATTTTTATTGAATCCGGCGATTTGAATACTTTTTTTTAAGCCGTAATACCGCGCCGTGTAATCGTCTTGGTCTCGACGATTAACAAAATCAGCATTGCTGATAAACTCGGCAACGCTCTCCCCGTCCGTAGTCAGCTTTTTATATTCCGTAATCCGGTCTCCCTCGGGCACATCCCGATAAATCAAAGCACCGAAGCGCACGTTTACCGCCTGTCCGAGTTCCTTGTTGCGGCTGAGACCACGTATCATGTCGGCAATGTTTTCTTTAAAAGCGTGGGTTTTATCCGTTCCTTCCGTCACAAAAAACACATTGACATTTTTATTTTTGCTGCTCATCTTAGTCAGTACGCCTTTCATCAGCGCCAACTCTTTTTCTTCCATTTCTCCCTCTATTTCAATGCCGCCGTTACTGTTGCTCAAAAGTTTGATGCGCCCGATGGTGCCCGACCGAAAAAACTCCGCACCGTCGATATTGTCTTTTCCAAACATAGGAAAGCGCATCACGCTCCCGTTAAAGCGACGCGGATTGGAAGATGCCATATCTTTGGGGTTAAACTTAACCGGGTCGTTCGCCCAATATGCTCCGGATTTACTGCCGCCGTTGACGTAGCCCTTTACGTCGCTCTCTTTGCCGAAACCGCAAAATTGATACTGCGGATTTACCTTGCGTTCCATAAAAGCACTCTCATCAAAGTTGGGTTCCAGACTCAGTCGCGTATTCCACTCCTGTACTCTTCGCTCGCTCACCCAGCCCGGCAGTTTCGACTCGACATTCATGATATTCATGTTCTCCTCTTCTCCAATCAGCAACATGCCGTTTTCCTTTTTATAAACAAAATAATAATCATAAATAGAGCGGTCGCCAATCATGTTTCTGCTCGTGGGTTCGGTAAAAATATCGACGGTCAAAGATTTCATGTTTTTTTTGCGTTCAATTACCGATTTTATATCATCTGCCCGGTTTAGCAAAAATGCCTTTTTGTTGATGTCCGTTCTTCTGTCCACTAAACCCGCATACCACAGCAGCATATTTTTCTTTTGTATCCAGCCTAATTCGTTGATATTCTGCGCTTTGAGTTTTTTACCGGGCGAGTTTGCCAAGGCTATTTTTATCCGGCCGTCTTTTTCGTCCGTCACATAAAAATGCGATTTAAAGTCTGCATTCATCACTACTTTGCTCGATACGTCGGGCGACTCGAAAATCGGATTAACGGCGCGGTCGCTGAAAACCAGCCAAGGATTGTCCGATTTGTTACCGGTATTTTCGTAGAGTTGTTTTTCTACGGCTTGCTTACCCATGTCGAAGTAATCTTTGGGCCTTTCGAATGCCTCCGGCAGACCGTATATCTTCTTTTGTGCATAAGAGTCCGTAAAAACGAAGAGAGACAGAAAAGTAAAAACAGTAAATCTTAACATGACTATTGATTTTTTCGGTATTAAATTATGTTCTGAAATTTTAGTATTCGACTGTTCCGAGCAGGTATCGGAAAACAATCTGAAAGCAATACAAGCCAAAAACTGCATTGCATTCAAGTTAAGGTTGCGTACTCAGTTTTTGGTAAAGACCGATGCGCAGCCCATAGCTGAACCCCGTCATGCTATCGACGTAACAGCCCGGCAGACTGCCCGCATAGACATCGGAAAAGCGAAACGGCTCGGCGGCAACGGAACTGACCGGGTCATGCGCCAAAAAAGAACCGAAACGATAAGTTAAATCCAAACCGGCCATCAGTCCGAAACCCGGATTGTCATCGGAAAAGTCAATGTAAGCCGTCGGCGAAAATTGAAAAGCAAAACCGCTGCCCTTAATTTGCGGAGCGGGTGTACCCTCCAAGGGCATATTGCCCACTCTATAAGCGGCGAAGCCGTCACTTTGGTCGAGTAAACCGGAATCTACGGCAGCTCCCGTACCGCTGCCGCGCAAGATTCTGAATTCGGAAACATTACCGTCGTTCGGCGAGCCCGGGTCGTCGATGTACAATCGTGCGTCGTACAGGGCATTTCCGCTCAGACTGCCGCTGCCACCGAGAGTAAAGGCGGGTATCAAGCGTGCGTACAGATATACCAAAGCGGTTTTCTTTTTCAGCAGACGATAGCTCACCCCGACCGGAATTTCCAAAACCCCGAAACGCAAAGTTTCATCGGCGGTTACCGGCCCTACCAAACGCCGATAGGGAGCGGAAGTATTGTCGATTTCTTTGACAGCAACGGTGTCGAATTCTAACGAAAAAGAACGCAGAGCCGTCTTAAGTTGATAAGAGCTGTAACGCAGACCGAAACTAAGAGCGAGCTTTCGGTCGGAATTGCCGCCGGCGGTAATAAATTTATCGGTCATAAATTCAGCGCCGACAGAAAAATCTAAACCGCCGCTGAAATCCAAACCTGCGGAAGCGTGGTTTTGCGTCCAAAAAGCAGAGTTTGTCGCATTGAATGCAGTGGTGCCGACGCCCGCAGAAAAACTTATAATCCGGGTGTAATTATCTGCGGCTTGTGTCTCTTCCGCAGGGGCGATTTTACCGATGTCGGCTCGGCTCAAATCTTCTTCAAAAATATCGAAGTACATTTTTTGTAAAACTTCTCTTCCCGCACCCGTACCGATCGACTCGCCGTTGCTGTTGAGAGCGGTAAACATCCTTTTACGCACGGACACCACGGGAATGTAGAAACCGACGGCATCTTTTTTTATTTCAATTAACTCCGCACTTTCAATGACGGACTGCACGCCTTTCAAACGTAACAGATTATAAACCTCCAGTGAGTAGGCTTTAAAAGGATACAACTCGGCGGGTATGTATTCCATGTAATCCTTCATAACTCGTGCACTCGGTGTGAATAATTTATTGAACCGCTCGACTGAGGCTTCCGTGACTCGCCTCGTTTCGCTGTCCGTCATTTTAGAAAGAGCGGCGTAATCGTTCAGCACGGTTTCGACGGTTGTAATTATTTGCTCGATTTGCTCCTCGGTAAGCGCATCGGGTTTAGATAAATCGGGAGCGATGCGTAATTTCAAATTTTGCCCGAAGCCGTGTGTAACGCAACTAAACAGAAAAAGACAAATTATCAGATGACACTTTGATTTCATGATGGATTTTTTTTGTAAAAAAGATGAAAGAAGAAAATAAATCGACTCAAGGCTGCACGACAAAAGGCTCGATACGTTGCCGTATTCCGCGCTGATAAAGCATCAAATAATATACGCCCGCCGTGCCGCCGTTCAGTTCGATGTCGGTGCGCAGCAAGTCGTTTTCGGTTCTTACTTTTGTAATTTTACAACCTGACCTAAAGTATTGACAATCAACACTTCATATTCGCTGTCGGGAAAAAGCCGGTTGACCTCCAAGCGGAAACTACCGTCGTTGGGATTGGGAAACAAGGAAAATTTGCCGGCATCTTCACCGAGATAAATCGTGCCGGCATCGTGGCGGTAAGTCGCGGTCGTCGCACAGCCTTCGACGGAGCAGTCCCCCGTCCATGCTTTGCACCAATAAATCCGGTCGGGGTCGTACAGGGTACCGGCCACATAGGATTGGAAAACTTCTCCTTCCAAAGTAACCAAACCGTCCGCATTCCCGTCGCCCGACTCGAAATAGCCCCATTGGTAGCAGTTGACTTATCCGGTTGAAATTCATCAAACAAGCGTCGCAGCGTTTTCGGATATTCGGACGGTCGTGTTTTGACGTAATGAATTTGCTTTTCAATCGTTCTTTTTCCCGAACCGCTGATGTACGCGCCGGGGTATTTTTCAAGAAGTCTTTGAATGCTTAGTTTGATGTCTGCCATAGTTCTAATTTTTTAAGAAATAAGTTTTTTGTTTATTGACTCTTCTCCAAAGCCTCGATTATCGGTTTCCAATATTTACCTTTTTGCAAAAGCCGAATGCTCAAAAATACCTTGCGTTCTTCCGCTTTCATATCGGCGAGCATCGACTTCGCATCTCTTGCTTCGATTGCTTTGTGCGCCGCTTTTTTTAAGGATGTCACCACGCTTCGGTTGTCTTTTCGGTAGCTGTGAATCTTTGCCGTTAAGTATTCCGGGCGGTAGTTGCTCCGATTTTCCGGTTTGTCGATTTCCTGCTGCAGAGTTCGCAAGAGCAGTCCCAATGTCGCCGGGTCTTGCTGTGCCGTCTCTATTTTTTCTTCCGTTGTCTCATAGCGATTGACAATTATAGCTGTTGTATCATCTATCTTATCCTCTACGTCCGGCGTTGAAAAATCCGGATTATTTTGATACCACCATGCCCCCGCCCCGGCGCCGATAAGCACGAAAAGGCACAGTATCCGCAGAGGAAAAAAATTGCGCTTCGGCTCTCCTGTCTTAGGCTGAAACCTGCTGACCGGAGGGAGCGCGGGCGGCAGTGTCACCTCTTCGGCCGGTCGGTCGGTCGGGTTTTCGGGCGAAAAACCTGGGTGACGTTGGTTTTCGGTGTTCCGTATTTCTCCCCCTCCGGTCTGCCGACAGCAGGTGTCTGCTGCCGCCCCGGCATTACCTCGGTGGTGTCCGATTGATTTCCGTTTGCAAAATGCGACGAGTTTTCGTCGAGCATTTTATTTTGTCCGGCGGGCAGTATTTCCGTTTTGTCTTCATCCGAAGCCGGGCCGTTTTGCGGAGTTTGTCGAAGGTTGATATTTTCGGACTCCATGAGCATACCGAGTAGTTCTTCCGCCGTTTGCGCTCTCTCTTCGGGTGCAAAAACAAAGCAGCGTTTAATCATTTCTCTGAACGGCGACGGGATATTTTCCAGTTTTGCGGGCAATTCGAGATTAACGATTTTACGGCTCACTTCAAGTTGCGATTGCGTGCTTTTGTTCTCACCGTTGCTGCGTCCGCGAAAAGGTAATTCGCCGGTCAAAATGCGATAAATAATGACGCCCGTTGCCCACAAATCGACGTTTTTGTAAATTTTTCCGTTTTGAATTTGCTCCGGAGCGGCGTAGGCGTAAGACAAACCGATGGCAGAATTGGTAATCGTATTTTCGCCGCCGGTCTGCCGGCTCAGACCGAAATCGGTGATTTTGGGTGTCCAAACCCCGTCTTCCCGATGCAGCAAAATATTTTGTGCCTTGAGGTCGCGGTGTATGACGTCGTTTTTATGCAGAAAAGCCACGCCGTTCAGTATGCCTTTAATTATCAGGGTTTTATCTTCTAAACTAAGGTCTTCTTTTTTTAAAAACTGTTCTAAATTACCGTACTCATAAAATCTTAAAACCGCAAAATCCATCATTCCCGTAAAACCCGTATCAAAGCGGTAGCCGGCATCGTAGCGGGCGATATTGCGGTGCAACGGCAGCCTGTTGACCAACTCTACTTCTTTTTGCAGCGTAAATTTGTCCCACTCCGGACGCACGTCCGATACCTTGAGGGCGACGTAGTGATTTTTCGCGTGGTCAAACACCTTATACACCCTCCCGAATCCTCCGGCACCGATGTACTGCTTGTTGCGGTATCGACTTTCGAAGGCATTGTAGGTTAATTTTGCTGACATTGTTTTGTTTTTTTTGGATTTGGAAAGCTAAGGAACGCGAAACAAAAAGATTCAAAATTTTGGCTTGTTCTTTTTTCCGATTACTGCGTTAAAAAGCCTCGCCGTAGCTAAGGCTATACCTACTTTTTTTGCCTTGAACTCGAAAAAAACAGCTGCACCTACTTTTCTGAATCTACTCATATCGCGTTCCTAAAACGAGTGCTTACCAAACACCTCGAAAAATATCATCGTAATCCGGAAATTTAGTGATATAACACCTGATTTTTTTCATGATAATAACCTGCGAAGCCTTTCCGCCTTTAGGATATGCATCAGTTTTCGAGTGTGGTATTGCGGGTAGTATTTTTACCAATTTTTCTTTTCGCATATTACTCAACCAACTTCTTTTTGCATTATTGATTTTAACAGGAAGTCGCTTTCCGGCGTAAGTCTCTTCGTAATCCGCTTCGCTCCATTTCATTTTACCCTCGTCGTACGTGACAAAATTATCCGTAGAAAACTCTGCCCACCCTCCCAATCTGAAGTTTTGATAGACGGGTAGTTCCAATGCAAAACAAATCCACGCTCCCTCCTTCAGTCTGTGCTGCGGCAATCCCAATTCTTCTCCGATTTGTCGGAGGGTTAACCCTCTTATAAAATATTCTTCGGTAAAACATCCGTTCGCATATATAATATCGCCGGTTTTATTTTCCTTCATTTGATTCATAACTGTATTTTTATTCTGTTTTGTTAATTCAGCCTGATTTTTTTACCACAAATTCTCTCCCAACCCGAAAGGGTCGTCCGCTTTTGAATAAATAACAAGCATGACGCTTTGATTCAGCCGCAGAGAAAAATCGCTGTCACCACCGCCGCCGTAAGAGATATTGCGATAGTCCTTTTGTTGTATATCATACCGTGCCGCCAAGTCGAGGTTTAATTGCGGCGGTGCATCTCCGAAATACACAAACTCCGTTTGCAGACCGCTTACGCGATGATTTTCTATAAACTCGATAATGCTCTCCGCACGTCGCCGACTCAACTGTTTATTCGCATCCGCATTTCCTACTTTGCTCGCTCTGCCGATGATTAAAATACCGTAGTCTTCCGCATTTTTTTTCAAAAAGCTCAAAAAAGCATCCAGACGGCTTTCCTGTAAGCGCGTTAATTTATTTTGCCCCGAATTGTAGAAAAGCGGCAACAGCGTCAGCTCTTCCAACTGCAAATGATGATAAGCCAAAGTGCTGCGTAAAACAGGCGCAAAACAACGGTCGCCGCCATCGGCACGGCTGTAAAAATGCGCCGCACGTTCTTTACCGGCCGCGATATTTTGCAGTTCCGTACACATTTTCTCAAAACAGTTCGCGTCATAATTTTCAAAAACAGTCACCAATTCCCGCACGGGAATTAACTCGAACATACCGCCCAGCACATTTTTTTGTTCTAAAAAACAATCTTTAAAATCCGTTGGTACCGTCTCTGTCGGTTCGGGTTCGATGACGGGCGGCGGCGGCAAAACCACAGCGGCTTTCGGCTGCATAAATCCGTACAGCGCCCAAACCGAGCAGGCGGTTACTATCAACCACAGCGGAAAATAAATCCACATTTTGCTGAGTCCTTCGGAGGTATTACTCATTTTATCGGTATTTCTTGTTTACTTTTCAAGGTATCGAACAGCGCCGGCGATGCGGAAAACGTATCTGCCGGCAAAAGCACTTTTGACTCCGAGACGGGCATTTCGATTTCTGCCGGTTCTATTTCATCCAAAATCTCTGAGGGGCTTTTACTTCTTACCTCTGTCGGCTTATCGGTATTTTTTGTTGTGAGCGCACCCGCAGCCGCAAAAACCAAAAACAGCAGAAAAATACCCGTTGCCGCCGTGAAAATCTTTCGCCGATTTTCTTCCAAAAATCCGTGTACCCGGATTTCTCTTTTCCCCCCGACTTCGCCGACGTGCAGCAGCCAAGCCGAGAAGTTATCCTTAGAGTTGCGCTCGCATTCCTCTCTGATACGTTGCATTTTATCGGAGTCGGAGAGTCGTGTACCACCCAAAACGGTTTGTAAATCGCGGTCGGTCAAACTTTCGCAAACCCCGTCCGAACACATAAAAAATAAGTCGTCTTTTTTGACATCGATAATAAACCTGATTTCGGTTTTTTCGTGACTTCCCCTCCCCGTCACGGCTTTAGTGACGACGTTTCGTTTGGGGTGTGTGCGTGCTTCCGCTTCATTGATAATGCCCTTTGCCACCAGTTCATTCACGAAAGAATGGTCTTCGGTTTTAAAGATTATATCTCCGTTTCTGAACTGATAAATCCGGCTGTCGCCGAGATGGGCGGCGGTGACTTTCTCCCTTCCGAAATGCAGTAAGGTCAACGTCGTAGCAATTCCTGTGCTCTCGCCCAGCTCGGTCATACGCTTGTTTATTCTGTTTTCGGCAAGGTGAACGGCTTTGTCGATGTCATCGGCATCTACGGTTTCTTTACCGAGCAAATAATCGGAAATTACCCGACAGGTTATTTCGCTCGCCACTTCCCCTTTTTTCAGACCGCCTACTCCGTCGCAAACCATAAAAAGACGGTGCTCCGACTCCGGACGTAAATCTTCCTGCAAAGGCCAAATACTGTCCTCGTTATTTTCTCGCTGCCCGATTTCATTCAGACTTTGCGGCGGGTGCAGGTTAATCTTCATACTCTTTGTTTTTATGAGTCATTTTCCCTTTAGGCTTAGAATTTTCCGCAATAACTTTCCTGCGATGAGCCACCGGAAGAATTTATATCACGCAAAAAATCCGCTTTAGGTCGTTTGTAGTTTTAAGCCCACATTTCCGATACGCACCGACATTCCGTCGCGCATCGGCACGCGCTCATAGTCCTGCAATCGCAAACTGCGCCCGCTGAGAAATACACCGTTGGTGCTCGGCGTACCTTCGGCGTGACCGATATCGTAAATAAAATATTCTTTTTGCCCTCAGCGTCCACAAAAATTTCGACCACGCAATGCCGACGACTTACCGTGCGATCTTCGATTACCAAATCGGTATTTTTTCGACCTATGACGTTTCTGCCTTCCCGCAGTTGCAGCCTGACTCCGGAATCCGTCACCAAACACCCGACATTGGTTTCCGCCGCCGTATTTTCCGCACCAAACGAGTTACGTGGCGGAACGACAGGCGGCAGGCTCTCGGGCGCATCGTAGCGAGCAGCCACGGGTGACTCCTGCTCCGGCACTCCGTATCCTGTCGGGGGCGGCAGGTTAACCTTTTCAGATAAAGGCGGCGGTGCGTCATAGTTGCCCGGGCTGTCGGTCGATGCGGCATAACTTCCCTCGGATTCTGCCTGCGGGGCAGGAAAATGCCAGGTACTACAGTTTTCACAAACGACCTGCATCGCGCCCGCCGGTACGATTATTTCCGTTTCGCAATTCGGATTGGTACAGGGTATTGTTCTTTGCACTTGCTGCTTTTTTGTTGAATGAACTAATGAGCGATTTCTTCGGCTCGAAGAGGTTTTATTATCCGCTCGATATTTTTCTTTCTCCCATTCTCGGTGCCGGAGCCTGCTTAGTTACCGGTCCGTTTAAAGTCGAAATCAACGAGGTAGTAAACTGCTGAATGTCTCCGATAATGAGTGCCGTTTCTTCTCTCGACACCGTTTTTCGAGCCGAGAGGTTACGAATGTTGGCACGCAAATCGTTTATTTGTCCGTTTTTCAATACATTACGGACAAAATCACGATCGGAAGACTCGATGAGTCCGTCGGTCAGTCCCGCCAGATTGCCGAAATAAACCGCTAATTCTACGGGTGACAAATCCGGCAACCTCCAATTGAACCAGCCCTGATTGCTGCGGATGAAATGCACCAAAGGCAGACAAAAATCCGTGCGGGCGGTATCTTTTCTGCGATTTTCATTGATGACGTGCGCCGCTATTCTGACAATGTTTTCGAGCTGATTTTGCAAAAACAGATACCACTTTTGCAACAGAGGAAATCCGCTCACCGTCAGCGAGGGCGGAATATATCCCTCGACAACTTTGCCGTCTTGCCATTCGGCAATTTTCATGCGCACCGCCGCCGGATTTTTTGCCGCGTCGATTTGATGATGAGAAATACACTCCAGACGATAATCCGGACACAAATACGGATGCCGAATCGGGCGCGTTTGCGGAATACCTGCCGGTACCCTGCGCTGCGCATCGACACTCAAATATAAATGGTAGCGCACCCCCGGATTAGGTACAAACTCGGCAAAAGGTGCCTGCAACGGCAACTTTTGACTACTGATATTTCCCGGTAAAATTTCCACTCGGTAGCCGCCCGGCAAAATCGCCCGACAGGCCTGCAAAATGACCCGTACAGAATGCGGTGCCATACCTTGGGCACTTTGTACCGTAAACGGACTGTCGGGCAACAAACCAAAGCCGCCCGCTGCCAAAGCGGCGGCGGCACGAGAGTCGCGCACAGCATCTTCGATGCTGTTTTCCAAATGTCGAAAATGATCGGCACTCAGTTTCATCCCGTTTTCCCAGTAGGTCGGGAAGCTGTTAATGTCCGGAAATATCATATTTTTATCTGTTAATAATCACCGTTTTATCCGTATCCTCGCCGTAGTCGGCCGCATAATTCAAGCCTGCCGCTTTGCTGCCGTCTCCCGGGATTCTGCGCGCCGATATGATGTCTCTTTTTTGTATTTTATTCTGTTTGATTGACAAATCCGGATTGATAAATCGCGGATTTCGGTGCCAGGTCATCGGATTGTACCAGATTCTTTTGACGGAAAAAAGCCAACAAAACTGTGGTGTGCCGTCGTATTCGTCGCCCATATCCTGAATCGAACCGAGGTCTGCCCTTTTGCGTCTTTCCTGCATCGCCAACCGAAAAATCATTCCGACGGTAACTTCCTTCGGGGCTTCTATCCACGGGCGAGCGGGCCGGGCACGCAGGTCATATTCATCGGTCAGGCTACGGCGTACTTCAAAATTTACCTGCATCAGGTCACGCCGGGGCCACTCTTCGGCGTTGACGGGTTCGAGCGGAAAAATCCAAGGATTTTCAACCGTGCGGAACGGCATTTGCCCCGCAAAATCATGCAGTTTGAAAAGCAAAAAAGGCAATAAAAAAATCAGAGGGGCGTCCGGTATGCCTGCGCTCACGTCTTTACTGTATTCGATAATACCTACGGACTGAGGCGCCGCGACAAAAACAGTTGCCGTTAAAAGCCCGGACACGGTAACGAAGAGAAACTCGGTCAAAAAAGCATCCTGTTTAAAATCCGTCGGATGTCGAACAGTCCACGGGCGTCGATACAAAGCGTAAACATTGATACCTCCCAACAGCAAAACGGTCGCACGGCTTACCCAAATCACATGCGGGGTATCTGCTGCAAGCCAATAAGCGAGTATGCTGACAAGAAAAGTCAACAAGGCCAATATCAACTTGTAAATACCGGCGTATTTGTCGAGTTTTCTTTTTTTGCGCTTAGCAAAAAACAGCAATGCCGCTCCGAAAACAAAGAGCAGAAGACACCATATTATGACTGTGGTTTCGCGCATTTTTATCTATCGAATTTTCGGTTCTTTTTTATGTTTTGTTAAATTGTACATTGTAACCCAAAACAGCCTTATCAAGAATAAAATTTAAAGTATCGTCGGTCACGATTATTTTTGTAATGACGGGCATTTCTAAAGGAATGAAGTAACTGTACAGCAACTCTTCCAAAAGTATGAGCCGCTTACCGCCGGGCAAATAATCGAATAAATCCGCGTCCGTTATGCCTTTTACCGACACTTCCAAAACGGGCATATCATCCCGAAACTCCTCGCCGATAATCGCATCTACTCCTAACTGCAAAGACTCGTTGCGCTGTCCGGAGTCGGGTATTTTCGGTACGGCGGGCGCGGAAAAGTTTAAGTCCACGGGTTTCTGCAAAACAGCTTCCAGACACAATCCTGTCAAATCCCAATTACCGACTATGCGCTGCGCTGCGGGCAGCAAACAACAAAGCAGAAAAACTTGCCGCTCGTCCAAACAATCCCGAAATTTATCTAAGCCCCACAGATTCGAAATAAAATCAGGAAACCGTTCCGTGTATTTTTGCTCCTTTCTTTCCGCCTCGACTCGCGGATGAAACATTGCCTGCTCGTACGGAAGAAAAAATTTACGTGCTTCTTTTATTTGTCGCGTGAAGGCTTTAGTGCGTTCGATTGCACTTTCATAATCATTTTCCGTGCGCAGAAAAAGGTGCTTCGGCAAGGTGTCATAAAGTCCTTTTCGATTGACTTCGATGTACAAAACATCTTCGTGGTCGTAGTATTTTTTTCTGATTTCCGCTACATCCTTTCCTGCTCTGCGCCCGTTGCTGCCGAGAGGTGCGACTACCGTGCGCTCCAAGTCAAAACCTTCCGTCATACCTTCGGCTTGCGCCAAAAGGGTAGCGGTTAAAGTTTCCGCTCGCATATCGAAAGCGGCGAAAATCGCCTGTATGTCGTCATCGTCTTTCATACCGTCACAGCATTTGTTTCCTGCATCAACTGTACCCGTATCGGCAGCGCGGAAGTCGATTTTGCTTCCAACAGCTTTTGTATCTGCCGACACAAGCTGCCCCAGTCTTCTTTTATCGCAGATGTAGCGGGGCGTATATTTACTTCCAGCAGTCGTGTCATTCCGAAGTTAAA
Source organism: Saprospiraceae bacterium (assembly GCA_020629965.1). Classification (GTDB taxonomy): domain Bacteria; phylum Bacteroidota; class Bacteroidia; order Chitinophagales; family Saprospiraceae; genus JAHDCG01. Next base: position 58,496 of record JAHDCG010000006.1, read on the forward strand.
TCGGGGGTCGATGCCGACTCCGTCCGTTATTTTTATATCCGCCGCTTTCTCCTGTAAAAAAGATTGACAAAATACTTTGACGTCTTCCCGAGTGACTATACGGTCACGACTGAGCAGAGCACTCTTCAGCGCGTAAAGCTGTTGGGTAGAGTCGAGCGGTGCTCTGCCGCCCCCGGCTGCAGTCAGCAGGCAGGAAGTCTCTTCTTCCGGTTCCGATTTATGTTTTGAGATGCAGCGCAGAATTGTTTTTGCCGAAATGTCATTAGCTTCTTCGCCTCTCGACGTCCAATATTCGGTGCGTACCCGCATGCCCGCTGCCACTCCGGCGTGCAACAGGACGTAGATGTCTCGCGTCGGCTTTTCGGCTACGGCGGTTTTGCTGATGCGTTTGCCCAGCAGTCGATGTACGTCTTCGAGAGAAAGCGCACCGGCGGCGGCCTCCGTCAGTTCTTTGTGCTTATAATTATCTTGCAGAATGCTGACAACATAAGCCAATCTTTGCCAAGCGTTGTAATCATCCCAGCGACCTACGCCGCCGTGGCGCAAGGTGTAAGAAGGTTTTCGTTCTTCTTTAAAATCGGCGAAAGGTTTAAAAGTGTAAAGAGAATATTCCGGCGGTTTTTCTTCGTAAACCCGACGCATGGCTAAAAAATCTTCTTCGGGTTTCAGGGCAATCCACTTAATGGAATTGTTACGCAAATAGTGATGTTCTCCCGGTTTGTCACCGTTTAATCTGCGATTGACTACCGGAAAAACATTAAACCGGACGGTCAGGGAAGTTGCCGGATTGCTAATCGAAACGGGATAAGCTAAGTCGATTTCTAACCGGTACAAAAGACTTTCCGCAGCAGTACCCGCGCTTTTAAAGTATTCCGTAAATTCTTTCTCGGTTTTGGTGCCGGCAAATTTTTTCTGCAAAAAATCTCGCGCGCTTTCCGGAGTAATTCCTTCAATTTCGGAGTCGGCAAAGGTCAAAAAATGATGCTCGTAATAAGCGCGAATTTGCCTTTGCAGCTTTTCGTTTCCGTTGAGATAATCCTCTAAAATCAACTCATTTTGCGCAATACCCTTGCGAGGTTGTAATTCGATACCCTGCAGACGTACTCGACTGCCGGGCACAGCAGAAAAAAAAGTATCTTTCTCTGCGTCATCTCCGCTTTTCAAATCAAAAAACAAGGTAGCCCCCTGCCAATCGACGGGTAGGTCGGCGGCGGAAAATCCGACAAAGACGCGGCTGACTTCCTCGCCCTCCGCGCTGCGTGATTTGCGGCGCTGTTTTGTTCTTTTTCCGAGGCTGAAGAGGCGTTTTTCCGTAGCAATCATTTTTACTTCCGCGGGCAGTAATTTTTGCGGAAAGACCGGCGTAAAGCAAATATTCGTCCGGTCGTCTTCCGCAAATTCAGTTTCAAAAACGGTGATTTCGTCAATAATGAGCGACTCGGAAGACGGGCGAGCGGTAGCCAAAGCGTGCGCGGGTACGGGCAAGTGATAATGCTCGGGCAGCAGTACGCGTGCCAGCCGTTTTTGTAGTCTGCTTTCGGTATCGTCGAGGTGTCGATACACTCGCTCCAGTTCAGAGGCAAGAGCACCGGACATGAATCGCACTATCGGGTCGAACTGCTGACCGAGGTCACGTTCTACGTCTTCGTACTCGACCTCGTAAATGTCGGCAGCACGAAAAAGTATAGACCGATAGAGGTCTTCTGCGGTTATTTTTTGACTCATTACAGCGAGTTGTATAAGCCGAAAAAAGAGCGGTTAAATAAAACTTCGCCTCCGAAAAGAAGACGCTACTCATCGACAAGTCCGCTCTGTGCGACGTGCATCGAGTGACTAACCGGGAGTGTATTTTGTTTTATTTGAAAAATCTTCTTTCGGGATGATTTTTCTTTTTCTGATTTAATTTTCCTTATCCTATTCAATAATTTTTACCCATCCGTTATTTCTTTTGACTACATAGTCGGCGTTCAATGCGTGCGGTAAGATGTCGAGTCGAGTATGTCGCGCAGCGTCTCGAGTTCTGCCGAAATTGTATGTCTCCTGAAAGTCGTCGCTCGTCAGGGCATCTATTCTTTTTCCGTCTTTACGAATGATGATTTCAAACTCACCGCCGAGACCGGTCACAGTGTCATCACGCAAAAACTTGCGGCTGTACGCTTTTTCTAAGCCTGCTTGGCTCTTGATATAGTTGAGGGCGGGCATGTGAAAAAAGTTTTTCTTGGCAGCGGTTTCGTACCACAAGTTTCCCAAGTTATCCAGAAAGGCAGACCCCGAAGTGCGGGTCAGGCTCGTCACTTCATTTTTTATGTTAAAATGATTTCTGTTTAAGTGATAAAACATAAATTCATCGCTGTACCACGGGGTCAGGTCGTTTGCTTCTTTGTCACAGATTATTTTTATTCTGTCCGCGCTAAATTGATAGTCGTGCATTTGATTTTTATTTAGAGGTTTCTTTTTTTTTCAAAAATTTGCGGCGTACCAATAGTACCACGCCGAAATGAGCAGTAAAACCGCAGCAAAACAACTCAGTACCATCGGTAAAAAAAACAGACCGCCAAACGAAGTCATCTTCATTTTGTCGGGGTTGTTGCGATTGCAAATGACGGTATGTCGTGTGCCTTCACTGCCGCCCCAGTGTGCAGCCGGTACATCGATGGTGTTTTCGTAGTCTCTGCCGTTTACCGTGTAAGCAAAAACCGGAAAAAACTCGCCGTTTGCGCTCGGTCTGACGCTGACAACCGTTGCCGTCACCTTGATACCGGTTTTGATGAATAACATCGTGCGGCTAAAGGTGAAGCCGGTCAGAAACAGAAATCCGCAGCCCAACAGCGGCAATATTATTTTGTAGAGCATCATGCTTATGACTTTAAAAAATCAGTCTTTCGGTTTACCATTTTACTTCAAAAGGCATGCTTTTCAACTCTGCTTCGGAGTAAGGTCTGATAGCTTTTACGCTTCCTTTCCACAGCAGAGTCAGGCGATTTTCTTCGGGTCGTATGACTACGGTGTGCAGCACGGGTACGGTTTGAATGAGTTTTCCGTTGCGGCCGTCTGCATAAAGAGCCGGCACTTTCCCCGGTAGGCGAAAATCAAACATATTTTTTTCGGGGTGCATATTTATCAGTCTGCCGCTTTCGTCACCGCGCAGATAATCACTTTGCATACCGAGCGAGGCACCATTGGTGCACAGCCAATCAAAATTCTGCGGCGGCTTTTTTTCCTGCAAAAAATCACCGTCATACGCTCCTCTTCGGTTTTCCGTGAAGGTGCTGTTCAGTCGCACGGTCGGGGTCGGCAGTCCGAAATAAGTGAGCCGCGGAAACCACGTCAGATTCATCCAATCGGTACAGGCCGGTACCGGCATTTTTGCCCAAGAGTATCTGTCGCCCGCCGCGATGCGGGTCGGGGACAGTAACTCTGCGGGGTCTTCTAAGTTGGGCAATTCGAGACTGTCGAGTCCGGCTCGGGATAAATCTACCAAGTAGCCTTTGCCCCAACTCTTTCAAGTCGGTTGCCGTATCATCAATCGTGGATAAATCTACCAAGTAGCCTTTGCCCGCCGGATTGCGCGGGTATTTGTACGGGCTGCCCGCCTGCCAATCGATGCCCGCTCTTTCATACTCGGCAGCCTCGGCGGGGTCGTGGATTTCGAGTGCGTACTCCCCCGTTTTGTCCCAACCGCCGTAAGCGTAATCATAACGCAGGGGTATTTTTTCAAAATAATCGGGTTCGGAAAAGATTACTTTGCCGCTTTGCCCGAGCGTCGCTTTTCGATTGCCGCTGACGGTAATCGATTTTCTTGTTTTTCCCAAATAGACTTCGGCGGTCAGTTTGCGTGTCGGTTTTCTGAGTTGTGCATTACCTTTGACTATGATGTCGGTTTTCTTCTTATAAGCATACAAGTCGAGGTCTGCCGCCAATATTTCCTCCTTACTGTCATCGTAGTATGCTAAATCATCCTGTAACGGTATGGTCTCCGCGTGTCGAAAACAACTGCCGTCGGGGGCGATGCCGTAGGTGATTTTAGCAATGACCGATAAGACCGGGTCGCCGTTTTCGTCTTGCCCCGATATTTGCCGGGCAGTACAACCTTGCGGAAATTCGTTCATGCCGATTTTTGGTTTTTTAAAATTGTTCTCCTCCGGAAAAAAAGTTGCCTATGGCGTTGATGCCGGAGGTCATGATATTGTTGGCGGCGTAAGAGGGAGCTTTACTTACGGAAGTAAATATACCCGCTGCTTCCTGCGCGCCTGTTCCTTCTAAGGAATCATCAGTCATACGCCCGATGTTATCGCCGATAGAGGAGTCTAAATCAAAACCTGTTTTATTTTTGACAACATCTTTTATTTTATCAAACCCCAAACCCGTTAATGCATTGACAGACTCGCCTGTAACTTCTTCCGCCATTGTTTTACCTAATTTGCTTTTCGTTACCGCTTCCCAGGCAGATTTGGTTACTGCCGAATTTGCTAATTTTCCGATAATTTTTTTCCCCATATAATCACCCGGCTTTCCCAAAGCCTTTCCGACAAGCAAGTCTGTGGTAATATTGACATAACCCGCCAAAAAATCGCCGATTGTCATACCCGCCATGACCGTGTTGGGCGCAATGACAACGCCGGTCGGCAGATTCATCGGGTCGTTGCAGTTCATATTATTATTGACTACCACAGCATTGGAAACCGCAACTACTTGATTTTCGACCTTTACCGTACTCGCTCCGAAGAATGACTTTGAAGAACTGTTGTAGATAATAAAGGGCAATTTCAGATTAATCGGATTGCCGACGTGTATCAGCATTCTGCCTATATCCGTACCTTTTTGCATTGCGGGAAAATGCCAAGCAAAAGTTTTTTTACAGATTTTAGCTTTTGTAAAAAAAGGCAGCCCTCCTAATACCTGCAACCAAAAATACGGCAGAAACGGCGGCACCGGCGGTATCGGCGGCGGCGGTAAATGCGTGTGTAAGTCTATCGACGTACACGGATGAATCGGCAATAACAGAGTCGAGGCTATCATATTTTCGAGTTTATTCGTCTTCGGTAATCAGACATATTCGTTTTTCTAAGGGTTTCATAATGTAGCGAAACGGAAACCGATAGGTTATTTCCGCCCTGCCGTGACTCGGAAAAATGAGTACTTGGTCGGTTAAAAGTTCTCGTCGGTGTTCTTTTTCGCCCAGCTTTAAAATAAAGCGCAGGTTGTTCGCGGGGATTTCAAAGTTTAATTTTCCGTTGCGCGTGACTCCTTCGATGCCGATTTTATCTCCCGCCGTTATTTTCTCCGCTATCATCTCCGGAAATGCCGAATTGTAAAATTTCGGGTCGAGTCTTTTCATCTGTAAGCCTTCGTATTCCACGTTGCCTTTCATGCGCAGGGTGTTCATCGGGCACTGCGCCGGGCTTACGGGCTGCGGGTAGTCGTTCCATCTTTGTACGGGGTATTTGACGTTTTCCAAATTAGCCAAAGGCTTTCCTTCCGCTTCTTCAGCCGAGCGATAAAATCCTTTGCCGTAAGGATTTTCGCCGTGCGGTATTTCCAGACCGTCCCATTCCGTCGCGCCGCCGTATGCGTTAGACAAACCGAGCGACATTTCTTTGAAAAATCGCGGTCGGTCGGCAACTAAACCCTCTCCGGTATTTTTCCAAAACCGGTCTCCGACTACTTCGATTTCGTGTTTGATTTTTCGATTCACGGTTACTCTGACCCGCATTCTGTCCACGGGTCTGCCGTTGAGTGCCGTCGCTTTGCCGAAGACCGGTAAATCCACTCCGCCGCGTCGATAAATCAAGTCACTCTCCAGAGGACCGAACTCGGTCATGCGCGGCTGTGCGGAAAGCGGCAAAAACGGTGTTTTTACCGGCACGAGTCGTTCGTTTTCAATCCGAAAAGATTTGCGCACAATGACCGCTGCGGCAAAATTTTCTCCGCCCGGAGCCGTCCGAAATAAGAGCGCACTGCAATTTGTCTTGTTGACTAACTCCATCAGTCGGTACAGTTTAATTTTACCCGCTCGCCGTCCAGTTTTACGTCGTCGTTTGCTTTGATATTGACATTGCCGAGGTCGGCGACGATATGGTGTACGCGTGCGGTTTGCCGACTGTCACCGACGGTTGTCAACTGAAAATCTCCTCCGGACTGCAAGTGCAGATTTCGGTCGGCTTTGAGGTCGATAACGGGGCTGTTTATTTCCAATTTTTCTTTCGCATCAATGCGCACGATTTCGCCGGCGAGACTTATTTCAGACCCCGTCTCGGTCAGGGCGATAGTAATTTGCACACGCCCGCGACGGTCGAGCAGACGTACTGTTTCGGCACCCGGCGTTCTGTCTGTCAATAATTGCTGACCGTTGGCAAAAACAATCATTTCCGGCGCGGGGCAGGGTTTTTCCGCCTCTTTTTCATTTGCTGCTTGTGGTTTGGGTTGTACCTGCATATTATTTTTTTTCCTAAGTAAAATTCCCAATTATCGGGGCGTTTTCTGTCACATTTTTCCCACGGGTATCATCAGCGGAAAGACCTCTTTGGCGTCATCGGTAATTTCGCTGTCGGGGTAGTGAAAATTTTCGCGCCTTCCGATAGTCATTTTGCCGTTGATTTGTATTTTCACATTCATAATCGACTCGTCGTTTTTGCGGGATTGTCGCATTCTGATGTTCATTTCGTCAATTTTGATGCGGGTCTCGTAACGACTTATCATATCCTGCAAATTCTTTTGAAAATCCTGTCGCATTTTGTCGCGCCACACTCTTTCCGACGTACCCTGCGGCGGGGTGTGCGCGTGGTATTTATTCATCAGACAACCAAAAGAGGGGTCGAAGCGGTAATTGAGCGAAAAAGACTTTAAAATCATGCGAATATTCTGGTGAATACTCAGCCTGATATCCGTTTCGTCTTCGAGTCTTTTACCGCGCATCAACTCATCAGTGCGCAAGGGTATGGGGTAATATTCCATGCTCTTATGAGTTTAAATTGACTACGGCTCCCTTGACACTAACGGGGCCGGCGGCTTTGACATCCACTTTAGCGTTGCCGTTGACGAGTACGGTCAATCCTTTAATTTCTATTCCTACATCGGCATTGAGTTTATAATTCATAGTGCCGACGTCTATTTTTTGCGTCCCGGTGACTTCTACCGATTCGGTGGCGGTAATGATAATTTTTTTGGCTTTAAGTTCTAAAGTGCCGTTGCCCGTGTCGAGGGTAATGCTGCTGTCGCTGCCGCCTCCGGTTTTGAGCGAGATTTTTTTTCCGGCATTCAAGTCAATGTAAGTCGGCGCGTCTAAGACAATTCCTTTTCCTTTATCGTCAAATTTCAGTTCGTTCTTTTCTCGAGTTTTAAAGCCCTTCGTGTTGTTTTTCGGGTCGTACATTTCAGGCTTGGCATCGCCGTCGTACATGCCGGTCAGCACGTAGGGTTTTTCGGGGTTGTTGCCTTCAAAAGCTACCAATACCCGGTCGCCGATTTCGGGTATGATATAGAAGCCTTTGTCTTTACCGGTGTAGGGCGATGCGACGCGTAATAAAGGGGACATTTCGCCGGTGCCCCGCTGCCAGATGAACTCGACTTTTACGCGTCCGAGACTTTTATCGTCTTTGATTTCTTTTACTTCGGCAAGTTGCGTTTCGCAGAAGGGAGCACGGGCGGAAGCGGTCAGCGGCGGGGATTATAACTCTTTAGGCACTCCGGTAAACATGTTGATGTAATTGCCGCCTTGAGCAATACGGTGGGATAATTTCGTGATGCGAAATTCACCGTATTCCTCTCCGGATATATCGTCGCTGACCTTGATGACTCCACCGATTTTCAGTTCGGAATTATAACTTTCTCCTCTGATGATTTCTATTTCATCCATGCCCGCACGACCTTGTTTTTCGATTGTATTTTTGAGCAAATCTTTATCCGCAGAGGTCTCTAAGGCTACGGTCGGAATGTTTTTGAAGACCTCGGACACTTTGCCCCATACGTCTTTTGCGCGTTGGCTCGTGGCTTTTACGGAGGGTGACTCCTCCTCTAAATATTTATGTTTTTCGTAGTCGTAACTCTTAATTTTGAAGTCTCTCGGAATCAACTTCATCTCTAAATCAAACGAAATTAAGGCTTTACTGCCGAGGTCTAAAGGAATGACGGGTTCGCCTTCTTCGAGTCCGAAACAGACTTTACTGCCGTCGTAATAAAACCACTCTCCGAAGCGGTCTGCCATGCGTTTTATAAAATCGAAGTTACTCTCGTTATACTGTACGGTATAGGGTAATGCATCTTTAAATATTTTAGCATCAACTGCCTTTTGTACATCTCCGGTGATGAGAGGGTCGATGATTTCGTTTAGTTTACAATCGGTAAACGAACGTGTAGTCGGGCCGTCGTCAAAGGCAACAGTCGGGCTGCCGCCCTTGACAACAATTGCCGTTTCGCCGTCGCGGCGTATCAAACCGACCGAAAGGACTATTCCGGTAAATATTTCTGTCGTCTCCGAGTCGACGATGGAAAATTCATCTTTTTCGCCGATGCCTATTTTTATCGGTTTTCCGATGTAGGTGTCGGTGCGGTCTTCGAGCAGCCCGCGATGACTGACATCGGAGCGTAGTTGAATTTCAAAGCGATGATGCATACCGACCGCCTGCGACAGGAAGACAGACAGGACTTCACTATCCGGAATTCGATTGTCATCTATGGCTATTGAAGTTCTTATCATGATTTGATTTGGTTTTGGTTTTCGTGGTTAAAGTATCGAGTAAAACTTTATTGATTTGCCTCTGCCGATTTTTTTAAGCCATCGGCGGGAGAGATTGACTTTGTCCTCTGGTAGAGCGAGAAAACGAGTAACTCAAGTCGATAACCTGAGCTTTCGCTCCTTCTAATTCAAAGACTGCTGTATGAGAAGCCATATCTTTTGATTTTTTTTAAGGTAAAAAAATTGGTGAACAGTCAGTAGCTTTTGAAGCCTGCCGACCGGATGATTTTGAGGGGTTTCTTCTTTCGGAAGTTTTTCTTTAATCTTTTACTTCATCCAAAGAGGAGTCAGCGGAGCGATCTTTCGCTTTGAGGGCATACACAAAGGTGCGTACCGCCCACAGCGGTTGAATGTCTATTTTTACGTCGATGCGGTCGGGCACTCTGTGATTCCAGTCGAAATAGCTGACTTTACCGGAGCTGATGATTTTTTGCTCGACCAGTTGATTCAAGAAATCCTGTATAGTCTCGCGCACAAAGTTGGCTTTGGGGCGGTCGAGTTGCTGACCCGTTACCTTGCCCAAATAGTGACGTAATACTCGATTGACATAATCGAAAGTGCGCACGACGGGATAGCGTTTGAGCGGGTACTCCGCACCGTCGAAAGCGGTGCAGGACTCGTACACCATATCTTTGTCGTAAGCGTGCATAGTGGAGTTGAGTCCGATTTCACTGAGGTCGGTCACTTCGTCTTGTACGGTGCGGTAGGCTAAACCCTGCGAGCCGGTCAAAGAACCGTGCATTTCTCCCATAATGGGTTGTGAGATTTTTTCGGCGTACATTTTTCCGGCGACAGCCATGGCTACCGAGCCTTTCATGTCTTCGTCTTCTTCCATGCCCTCGTGTTTGCCGCGCATGATGATGTGATTTGCGAGCATGATGAGCTTACTGTGGTGCAGCTCCGGTCCGGTAAATCCTTGCCATTTTTTTGACTCGGCTTCACTCAGTGCTTCTTCTACGCTGTCACAATCGGCAAAATCCGTCAAAAAACTCATCCGTGCATCACCGGACAATTTAGTGTATCGCTCGATAATGTCTTTGGGACGTTTGCTGCGCCACAAATTAGGAATAACAAGCATGGAGTATGCCTTGCGTTGATCGACCGAGCGGGCCTCGTCCATGATTAATTTTTCTATTTTATTATAAACGGCATTAGAGTCCGGGTCGAGCAGTGCCTCAGGATGTACATTCAAGAGAGTAAGATTTTTCACTTTTTGCGGGGCGGCATTGCGGAAAAACATTTCTAACTCTCGGTAGGTGCGCTCCGGGTCTTTTGCTTCGTAGAGAATATTGTCGAGATTTTCGTTGATTAAATCTTCGTTCTTATCCAGCTTTTCCTGTGCTGCGGCTTTTACCTGCTTGTGTCCTTGCACGGCGGGTGTTTCCAAAAACGCTAAATAAGCATTGAGTCTGTCTCGCAGTTCGGTACGCTCTTGAATCAGGTCTTCGTCTTGCAGGTAGCGTCTTTTTTTGTTGCCGGCATCAGGGCCGAATCGCTTGAGGTCATCGGCCGGGGGTGATAGTAGTTCTTTGAAACCGTCGTAGCGGTCGAGCGTATACGAATTTCATCTTGTGACATTTGCGGAGCTGCAACGGTTGCTGCGCTTTCTTCTCGCTCGCGGGGTTCGGCGGTATTTTGTGATTGTAATGTTTCTTCTTCGGGAAGCATCGTTTTTTGTTTTTTTGGATAATAACTTATATTTTGAGAGATATAGTCATCAGCAGGACAACGTAATTTCATTGTTTTTTCTCATTAAATCAAACTGCTTCTCATAACAGATAGGTTTATGTTTCAAAATCTTGAGTGGTTAAAAGCAAGCAAAAAAATACGCTGCCTGTAAAATTACACAGGCAACGTATCTTATATTTTCTTCTTTCATATATATCACTCCACCTTCTCCCCCTCTATCTCCTGCCCCCCCTGCAACAAAATCACACGCTCCGCCTCCCCTTTTTCGTTCACCTTAAACACCAAACGTGCCTCTACCGCCGTCAAATAAAACTCGGTATCCGAACTCGGAAAAATATCGAAAGCCGGCTGTCCCGTGGCTTGTGCTTTCATTTGCTTGCCCTCTTTAGTGACGGTGAGGATAAACGACGGAGCCAACTCGTACTTCCCGACGTAGCTCTCCAAAATCGCTGCATCGACCGTGATTTCCTTTTCCAAATCCGAAGTATCGCCGCCCATTTTTTTAATCATTTCCACGGCGTTCATATTGGCGGGATTCATCGCATAAGACTTGCGGTAATTTTTTATCGCCTCTGCCTCATTGCCGTTTTTCATTTGCGCCTCGGCGTAGCTGTCATAGACGTTGGAAGACTTCGGAAACTCCTGCATATTTATTTTAAACATCGCCAAAGCCCCTTCCGTGTTGCCTTCCCGCAGCACAACGTAGCCCGCTGCATTCATCTCGTCTTCGTCGAGTTCGTACCCGGCGTCGTTTTTCAGCTTTTCATATACCGCCAAACCGTCCGCTTTCGTGCCGTTCTGCATAGCTTTTTTCACCTCTGCGGCAATCGAAGCCCTCGGCATGTCATAGGTCTTTCCTTCCAAAATACCGCTGATTTGCTCCGTCATTTTTTGCAGCGGCGCACCGCCCGTATTGTTGAGCAAAATGATGACGGATTGGTCGTGCGGATAGCGAGTCAGATTGGTATTGAAGCCGTTGATACCGCCGCTGTGCGCAATCACGGAAACCGTTTCTTCGGTATTACCGACCGTATTTTCGCCGACCAACCAACCGTAAGCATAGTGCATACCCAAAGCCTCGACGTGCGGTGCGTAGTACAGTTTTTGCATTTTTTCGTCGAGTAATTTACCCGTAGCCAATGCCCTGTCCCACGTAAATAAATCTTCGACCGTCGCGTACATCGAGCCGGCGGAGTACGGCAGCGTCATACTCAAATAATCGGCGGTTTTATAACCCTCGCCCGTTTTTTCGTAGCCCGTCGCGCGTTTTTCCAAAATATCTTCGTAGTTGTCATAGCCCGAATTTTTCATGCCGAGCGGCTGTAAAACCATGGTTTGCAAAGCCTCTTCGTAAGTCATGCTCGTTACCTTTTCGATGATGACCCCCAACAAAAAGTAACCCGAATTGCTGTAATTAAATTTTTCGCCGGGCGCAAAATCCAACTCTTTCTCCGCAAAAACTTTCACAAAATCATCGGGTGTGTAGTCGTCGCGGCTTTGCTCCGCAAAAAATAACGGCGTCGTGTAATTCGGTACGCCGCCCGTGTGCGTCAGCAAATGATGCACGGTAATAATGTCACCCGTCTTTTTCGGATAATCGGGCAGATAGGTCGCAATCGGCGCATCCAAAGCGACCTTGCCTTCCTGCACCAACTGCAAAATGAGCATGGCGGTAAATTGCTTGGTAATCGAACCGAGGCGGTGCTTGGTATCGGCGGTGTTGGGCATTTGCCATTCCATATTGGCGAGTCCGATACCGCCTTTAGTCAGCACTTTTCCGTCTTGCGCGACGAGGTAAGAGCCGTTGAATTTGCCGTACTCCCCGTATTTTTCAACGAGTGCGTCGATGCGTTCGGCTTTGGTTTGAGCTTGCGCGGAATGCGTGAAAAGCAGGAGCGCGAAAGCTGCGACAAAGAATAATTTTAAGTTTAGTTTCATCGGTAATTTTTTTTAGCGGTTAAAAATGATAGGCGAAAGTAGTCCTTCGAGGGCGAAAAATTTTATTTCTTCGATGAAAGGGGGCGGATGTACGATTGACGGCAGCGCAACGGAATTTCGTAAAAGAACAGGAACCCGGCGCATTCATTGCATTTTAAAAATTGAAATAAGGCAAAAATTATTCTTACATTTGTTTGCAATCGGGAATTATTTTTCTCATTTAATCATCACGGAAAACCAAAAAAACTTCCGTAAAACTCTCATTTCAATGAAAAACTTTCTGCTCTCAAGCGTCCTCTTGCTTCTTACCGTTCCGCTCTTTGCCGATGAACCGGACACGACCGCGACGCTTACCTTAGACCAACTCTCGGCAATGATTGCCTATCAAGCCTACATTGACAGCATAGCCGCTACCATAAATTATACAACCGAAAGCGTCACTATCGGCGACGACTTGGCAACGCTGAACGTACCCGCCGGATTTCGCTACATCGACGGCAAGGATGCCAACAAAGTATTGATAGAAATGTGGGGAAATTTACCCGATCAAGTCGAGTCTTTGGGCATGCTGTTTCCCGTAGATTACAATCCGAATGAAGATAAACCGGACGGTTACGCCATCAATATTACCTACATTGAAGACGGCTACATTCAGGACGAAGACGCGGAGAATATCGATTATTATGACTTAATGAAGGACATGAAATCAGATACCGAGAAAGAAAGCGAAGCACGGATAGCGGCGGGTTATGACAGTGTGGAATTGGTGGGTTGGGCATCTACCCCTTTTTACGACCAAACGAATAAAAAACTGCACTGGGCTAAAGAAGTTAAATTTGCCGGCGCGGACGAAAACACCTTAAATTACAACATCTTGGCACTCAGTCGTCAAGGCTACGTAAAGCTGAACGTCATCGGCGGCATGAACTCTTTGGAAAGCATCAAAGAGGAAATCGAAACCATTTTACCGAGTGTCGTCCTCAACGAAGGCAATCGTTACGCGGATTTCAACGCAAGTACGGATAATATCGCCGCCTACGGTATCGGCGGTCTGATTGCGGGAAAAATTTTGGCTAAGACCGGTTTTTTCGCCGTCATTTTGGCTTTTCTCGCCAAAGCCTGGAAAATTATTTTGGTAGCTTTTTTAGCACTCGGCGGCATGTTTAAAAAGATGTTCGGCGGGTCACAGGCTTAATTTTTTTAAAACTTGAAAACGGATGAGTGTCTTTTGCAAGGGCACTCATCTGTTTTTTTTACCGGATTGCATAAGTCGGAAAACCACTCTACAACACAATCACCATGGAAAACACCACCATCTACAGCCACGCCCTCGCTTTCGATAAAATCGTAAAAATCGTCAAAGCGGAATTACCCAAAGCAAAAATCGACATTCAAGACAACGGCGGCTTACAAAAATCACTCGTCGTTATTATTAAAGGCGGCTTTTTCGGCAAATTCAAAAAGCTGACTCTCAACTACCGCGAGCGACTCAACCCCGATTATCGACTTGAAAACATCGAATGCGGACTGACGCAAAACTTAGCCGGCATGGCAAATTTCATTGCCGCGCTGCCCGCAAAAAATCCGGAAATAAAAAGTAAATTCATGACCGCCGTTCTCTCAGCCAACAGCGAAACGGCTTTTATCGCCGAGCCGGGCATCCGGGAATTTGCGACCGTTTTGCGGAAAATCACCCAAGAAACCAACGCCTTCCTTTTCGCGCAGCCCAACAGCTTTTTCCGCGCCGCCGCCGGACAATACTTCGTCGACAAAAATTTCAATCTGATTTTAGACACCGCCGGCAACTGCGCCGTGCAAGACCTCGATGTGAAAGTCGATGCAAAATACCACGATGCGCCCGCTGAAAACAACACGCCCGCGCAACTGAAACGCAAAGCCGAATCGGAGGCTTATTTGACAAAAAATCAAATTAAAATCAATAAAAACTTACCCTGCGTCGCCGACGTTTCCGACATCAAATTACGCACCCGGCAGGAAGTCATCGACCGCGCCTACGCCCTTCTTCTCACTGCCGTCAAAGGCGAAGGTGTCGAGCAGGAAAACCTGAACCGTGCCGCCGCCGAAAAGAGAATCGACTCGCTTTCTCCCCGCGAAAAACACATCTTCTCAGCCGCCGAACTCACCGACCAAGAACGCGCCTACGCTACGTGGCGTTACGAAAGTCTTAATGTCATACTGTGGGCTTTGGGCAAAACGGAAGACCTCAAATATCCGAGCGAAATCTGCGATGTTTCCTTCCTCGTCGGGCAGATATTTAAACCGACCCGTGAGGATTTTGTCAACTCCGTCACTCTCAAAAGTGTAAAGGAAATTACGGATGAATTGGATAAAATCTATCGCATGAATTGGGCTTGCGTCAATGCGAGAATCAAAGGCGAGACCCCGACCGGCAATCTCAATCCGAGCGTCGTGTACGAAAGACACTACACACTGAATTGGCTGACGGGGTATCAAAATGCGGCTTGGGATGAGGTGCGGACGGATACTTAGAAAGGCTAAAGAGACGGAAAGAAAATTTAATATAGCAAAAAGTTGACAACACTTTTATTCGGCTTTTAAAGTTTTACGCAAATCGATTAGTTTTTCGACAGAAATGATTTTATTGAATCCTTTTTCGCTTAATCCTTGAATTAGTTTTTTATCACCTGTCCACAATAAATTACTGTCATTATACAGAGTCAAAGCTACAAATGCGATATCATTCATATCGACATCTCGAACATAGAATGCCGACTTTTTCCAAAATTCAAACGGTATTTCTTTCTCTTCCGTAAAGCTCAATTTGGAAAAAACAATATCTCGTAATTCTGTTATCTCTGCTCTGCTTAAGCCGGAAATTTTTTCTAATTTATTTATATGCTTTTCGATTTCAGCTTTCAAATAAGTCACGGTAATAAACTCAAATACATCATCTGAATTTAAAAGCAAATTACCCACAGTACTGTTTGTATTCAAAATGGTGCTGAAAACTAAATTTGTATCAACTACAATCTTCATGAAGGCAAAAATTTATCCTTATTTTCTTCCCACCAATTCTTGTTCACTTCGGCACTCAATGCATCGACATCCTCCTGTGTTGCTACGCTTTTCCCCGTTAATTCGGAATAACGCAAATAATCCAAAAATCTTTGCAAATTCTTCTCTCCGATTTTACTTTCCGATATTTTGATGATGATTTCACCACCTTCTCTCAATATTGTCATAACTTTTTTTTGTAAAGATACGCTAAATTATAATCCGATGATCTAAGATACAAAAAAATTCACCTCTCCCCTCCCAAAAAACTATTTTACAAAAATGTAGCCGTCAAGACCTCCTTTCTCGATTTCTCTCCGTAACCTTGCGCTTCATTTCGAGAACGAACCATTAATGACTAACCTGCCGCACACTGCCGTCCTGATTTTTACCCGCACCTCGGAGGAGGAAGCACGGGCAAAAATCTTCAGCACGACCGCGCCGCAAAGTAAAAATGCGACAATTGCGCGGGAACTCATCCGGCACACCGTCGCTACCGCAGAGGCAACGGGACTGCCCGTTTACCCGGTTTTCAGCACCGAGCAGCAGGGCGCGACTTTCGGCGAACGTCTCGCTCATTCCGTAGAAACGGTCTTCGCCGCCGGACACGAAAAGGTCATCATCATCGGCAACGACTGTCCGCAAATCTCGACGGACTTACTCCTTTCCGCCGCCGATAAACTACAAAACGAAAACGTCGTCTGCGGCCCCGCAACCGACGGCGGTCTCTATCTTTTAGGTCTCGACCGCGCACATTACGACCGCGCCGGCTTTATCGACTTGGCTTGGGAACACGGTAATCTGCAAACCGACATTGCCGCCTACGCCGCCGACCGTAATGCGACCGTCGAAAATCTGCACACCCTGCGCGACATCGACAATGCCCGCGATTTTCACAGCTTTTTAAACGTTTCGCGCAGCAAATTACGTCAAATACTCACCGTCATCCTGCACCTCCGCAAGACGGTTTTTTCCTATATTCAAATCTTCCGCACGGGGCATCATTACCTCGTCGCACGCCTGCGGGCACCGCCGGCTTCTTACTGAAACCCCTTCCTTTTCACCATAAGTTTGAACGACGATAAACTGTCGCTGTGTCTTCGATGCAGGGCGCGTTTACTGTTTTGTGTGTTTGGTTTTTATCGACGATTCGGTCGATAAAAGGCAGGTTCACGTGCTGTTTTCCTTTGCAAAATAATCATGAATTCTATAAAAAATTTGTCGGTAGCTGTGTTTGAATTTTCCTTAAAGTCGGTCGTCCTTGCTCACCCGAGACGTGTTTTCCCACGTCTGTACAAACCGTGCATCGCGGGTTTAATTCCGAGTAGCGACAACTCTAACGCTTCTAACGACTTTCAAACAACTCAAACAAAATTTTTCGACAAAAAATTAACCTTTTCAATGAAAAAAATCTACTTAATGAGCCTTTTTTGCCTAATCGCAAATCTGCTGCTCGCTCAATCAATTACCGTCACCGGCACTGTCAAAGATGCCGGCACGGAAACACCCCTGATCGGGGTCAACGTCTTGGAAAAAGGCGGCGCCGGCGGTACGGTCACGGACACCGACGGCACTTACACCATTCGCCTCAGCGACTCGGATGCCGTTTTGACTTTTACCTATGTCGGCTATGAAGAAAATGCGATTGCCGTCAACGGGCGCAAAAGCATCGACGTCATGCTGTCCGAGTCTTCGTCTTTGCTGAATGAAGTCGTCGTGACCGCCCTCGGTTTAGAGCGCGAAACCAAAGACCTCGGCTACGCTGTGCAGAGTTTGGATGCCCGCGAAGTTTCGGAAGTAAAATCTCCGAATTTCGTCGATAACTTGGCGGGTCGCCTGGCGGGTGTCAGCGTGAGTCAAGGCGCGACAGGAGTGGGTTCTACTTCCAAAATCACCATTCGCGGCGAGGCTTCTTTTACCAATAACAACCCGCTTTTTGTCGTGGACGGCACGCCGATTAACAACAACTCCGTCGTGCCTTTTACGAGCGACGCGGCGGCGGGTTTTCAGGAAATCGACTTCGGTAACGGAGCCATGGAGGTCAATCCCGACGACATCGCTTCCGTGTCCGTACTGAAAGGCCCCTCGGCGGCGGCACTTTACGGCACGCGGGCTTCTAACGGCGTGGTCATTATTACGACCAAAGACGGCTCCCGGCAAAAGGGTTTCGGCATCAGTTTTAACTCGACTTTACTCACGGAGTCCGCTTTTCAACTGCCCGAATTTCAAAACGATTACGGTCAGGGCAACTCGGGAGAATTTGAGTTCGTTGACGGTCTCGGCGGCGGTACAAACGACAACATCACGTACAGTTGGGGGCCGCGCACCGACCAAGGTACAAACATTGCTCAATTCGACAGCCCCGTAACCCTCGCCGACGGTACGGTGGTGCGCGGCGGCGATGTCGCGGTACACGGCGGTCTGCCGATTACGCCGACACCTTTCGTTTCGCACCCGAATAATTTGAAAGATTTTTACGAAACGGGCTTTACGGCTATCAATAATCTGTCGATTTCATCGGGTTTCGAGCGCGGTAATTTCCGCCTGTCGCTCACCGATTTGCGCAACAATTCCATTATTCCCGGCGTCAATTTAGACCGCAAAACGGTCGCGGCAAAAATGACTTTTCGCCCCGTTGATAAACTGCGCATCAATACTTCCGTGAATTACATTAACTCTCAGAGTGACAACCGTCCGTCGGGCGGCTACGGTTCCGAGAATATCAACTACTCGCTCGTCGCTTGGGGGCCGCGTTCTATGGATACGGAGGTGCTGCGCGACTACTGGCAGCCGGGTTTGGAAGGTTTGCAGCAGTATTCTTTTAATTACACTTTCTTCGACAATCCTTACTTTATTTTGTTGGAAAATCGCAATGCCTTTAACCGCGACCGCGTCTTCGGAAACGTGACGGCAACTTACGATTTCAATTCCAAATTCAGCGCGACTCTGCGCACAGGCATGGACTATTCCGACGAACTGCGTCAACTGCGCCGCGCTTACAGTACCAACCGCTTCCGCAACGGGGCTTACGCCGAGCACGACGTTTTTTACCGCGAAAACAACACGGATTTTCTGCTCAACTACCGCGAAGATTTGGGTGACATCACCCTCGATTTCTCCGTCGGCGGCAACCGTTTAGACCAAGTCGCCTCCACGGCACAGACGCAGGCATCGTCATTGGCGCAACCGGGCATTTATAAATTATCGAACGCCGCCTCGCCTTTGGAACGCTTTGAGTTTGCGACCGAAAAACGCATCAACAGCGTGTACGGCTTCGCCAAATTGGGCTTCCGCGACTACCTTTTCCTCGACATCACAGGCAGAAACGATTGGTCTTCCGCCCTCGCTACTCCCGAAAATGCGGACAATGCTTCGTTCTTTTACCCGAGCGTTTCGGCTTCTTTCATTCTCTCGAAAGTCGTGCCTTTACCCGAGGCGATTTCTTTCGCCAAGTTCCGCGCTTCGTGGGCACAGGTCGGTAACGACACCGCGCCTTACCAAACGGCGGGCGCATTTATCGCACAAACGCCGTTTAACTCCGCGCCGACTTTCAGCGCACAGAGCGTCATCGCCGCACAGGGTTTGCTGCCCGAGCAGACGACCTCTTTGGAATTGGGTGCCGACCTGCGTTTCTTCGACGACCGCGTGCGTTTAGATGCGACTTACTACAATACTTTGACCGAAAATCAGATTATTTCTTTGCCGATTTCCGTGACCTCGGGCTACGAGCAGCGCGTGATTAACGGCGGTACGGTGCGCACCACGGGCATCGAAGCTATTGTCGGTCTGACGCCGATTTACAACTCTGATTTTCGTTGGGACTCTTACCTCAACTTCAGCACCAACGAAGCTATCGTCGAGTCGCTGCCGGACGAAGCGGGTCGCCTGACGCTCGCCTATTCCCGCGTGTACGACAATACGAATCAGACGGTTTGGTTTCAGGTGGAAGAAGGCGGTCGCATCGGCGATATGTACGGCACGGGTTACGCGCGCAACGACGCGGGCGATTTCCTCATCGACGCCGACGGCCGCTACATCGTCGATAACGAACTGCAACTTTTGGGCAATTACAACCCCGATTTCACTCTGGGTTGGAGCAATAATTTACGCTACAAAAACTGGAATATGAGTTTCCTTTTCGATTGGCGACAAGGCGGTGTTTTGGTCTCACGTACCCAAGCACTGGCGGGCGTCGGCGGGCAATTAGCGGAAACGGGCAACCGCGACAACGACATCGTAGCCGAGGGCGTAGTAAACGTCGGCACGGAAGAAGCACCGCGCTTCGAGCCGAATACGACGGCGGTTTCGCCCGAGCAATTTTACCGTCAGTTTTACGATCGCAATCACGAAGAAAACAACACCTACGACGCGAGTTACATCAAGCTGCGTTCTTTCGCCGTCGGCTACACTTTCAAGTCGGACGACGACAGCGGTTTTTTCCGCAAGGGCAGAAATTTGAACCTCTCGCTCATCGGTCGTAACTTGTTTGCTTTCAGCGAAATTCCGCATTTCGACCCGGAGCAGTTAGCGGTGCAGGGCAATAATTTTGTCAGCGGCGTGGAAGATATGAGCTACGCGACTTCGCGGAGTATCGGGGTGAAAATTGGGTTTGATTTTTAGGAGGGAGAGATTTTAAATATTAAACTTTTACGGGTGTCTGACACTTCTGCCGCTACGAAAACAGGAATTTTAGTTTTTTTAAAACGAATGTTTATGCGAGCAGTGTCTGACACCTTTTTTGGACTAAGCCTGTACTTTTTTCGAAAAAGAAAAAACAGGTGTCAGACACTACTCACTCTTGATTTTAGTGGTTAAAAAAATGATTACGAGTCATCTGCATAAGATAAGTGTCAGACACCTTTTAACATAACGGGCGGTCGGCGAGCCTGACAACGGGCAACGGTCAACCGACAACCGTCAACTAAAAAAAAATGAAAAATACAATATACATTTTCGCAACGCTGCTGCTTTTGGCGGTCGGTTGCACCAAGGATTTCACAGAAATCAATACCAATCCTAATGCACCGATTGAGGTGCAGCCGAGTCTTTTGCTGCGGCAGGTAATTTATAATTACGGTGACGAAATGGCCTACGAGGGCTTTACGGCGGGTAACTTATTGGGGCAATATTTTACCATGGTCGATTTTAATTTATTCGACCGTCATGCTTTGAGTTCGCCGCAGGTCGGGGGAAATCCCTGGCCCGTTATTTACCGCAATTTGCGAGATAACGAGTTGATTTTGGAGCAGTCGCGTACCAATGCGGCGGCGGCGGTTTACGAAGGTCCGGCTTTGATACTAAAGGCTTACATGACTGCGGCTTTGACCGATATTTACGGTGATGTGCCGTATTTCAATGCGCTGCAAGGTCAGTCCGGTACGGTGACGCCCGCTTACGACAGCCAAGAGGATATTTATCTGGCGGAAAACGGTATTCTGGATAATTTGGTAAAGGGTATCGCGGCGATTGAGGCTTACGAAGGCACGATTGCGCTCGAAGGCGATGTGTTGTACAACGGAAACCTGGACAACTGGGTAAAATTTGCCAACTCGTTGCGTATTAAGTATTTGATGCGTATTTCGCGGGCGGAAGAAGTTTTTCAGACGCTGAATGAAATCTTTTTAGAGGGCAATTTTATCACAGAAAATTCGGAAAACGCCGCTTTCAGTTTTACCGACGGACAACCGAATAACTTCCGCATGGCAAATTTGCGCGCGGGAGATTTCAACCTGTTTATTATGTCCGAAACGAGCGAAGAACTCTTTGCGGAATACAACGACCCGCGTGTGGCAACTTTTTTCCGTCCTGCCCAAAATGCGGAAGAAGACGCACCGTTCCAAGGCTTTCTCAACGGACCGGATGCTGCGGCGACGTCGATTTCGGTCGCCGATTTCTCGCTGACGGGTACAATTTTTCGCGAAAACACGGGCAGATTGGACGCGAACTTCATGACCGCCGCAGAGGTGCATTTTCTGCTCGCCGAAGCTGCCGAAATTGGTTTCATTGAACCTATATCAGGTAAGGATTTATACGAGACCGGCGTACAATTATCTTTTGATTATTGGCAAACGGAAATGCCTGACAATTATTTGACTGAAGGCGCTGCCGAGTACGGTATCAGTAATGCTATCGAGCAAATTCTCACTCAAAAGTGGATGCACAACATCATCAACGGCTACGAAGGTTGGATTGAGTGGCGCAGAACGGGCTTTCCGGAACTAAAAACGGTAGCGGCGAGTCTGAACAACGGTTTAATTCCTGTCAAAATGCCTTACCCGCCGGACGAACAGGCGCTGAACACGGAGAGCTATAACGCAGTAATCGGGAGCGAGGGGAATAGTGTGAATCGGGCAACTTGGTGGGACGCGGAGTGATGTACGATGTACGATGTACGATGTACGATGTACGATGTACGATGTACGATGTACGAAATTTACACTTTTTTATTGATAGAAATGCGAGCGAGACGGATTGTTTCGTTCGCATTTTTTATCGGATTTCATTATTCGGACAATCTTTTCCGACACACATATACCAATCGTTTTACATTTTTAAAAAAATAAATATTTTATTTTTTTAATTCGTTTATTTTCTTCATATCTCATCTATACATTTTTTCTCTAATTGTACCGGTTTACTCTTCAATTTTTTAAATATACAATAAAAATTACATACTTATATTTTGCCCGAAAGACATATACGACCTATTCTTAAATTAACAAAAAACGTCTTGTATCGGTACGGCTTTTGCAAATATCAAAATAACTGCGCTTATTGTGCGCGACATTCTTATTTCCTGCGAAAAGCAAAAGACAACACTACACGAAAAGATTGGTTTTAAAATGCACATCTCCCCCTTTTGGCATTTAAAAAATCGGTGTTTCACTATGAGAAGAAAAAACGGTTTTAGGTTTCGCTCGTCGATTCAACAATTCATCCCGACTAAAGTGCGGGACAGGCCTCTTCAACGACTCAACAACATTAGCTTCTCTCCTTTTCGGCTTTTCATAAACATAAAATTTTGTCGGTTTTGACCTCGACGTTTGTGTATTTCATAAGCGGGTAAATTCCTTTGTTCGAGTCAAAATTTCAAAACCGAAAACCATAAAAACGCAGATGTATAAACGGCATCGGGCGCACACTACCGCTGTGTCCGGAATTAAAATTCACTGCCGTCAATTAAAAATTTCACAACAAAAGACAAATATAAAAAAAGGAGCAAAGGAGAGTCACAGGCTCGGGTCTTCCCAACCTCTCAACTCCTCAACCTCTCAACCCTCCACATGAATCACAATTTTTTTATTCCAAAAATTTCTCACATGACACACTCGTACTTCTTAAAAGGAGACTTTTTCGGGTTCACCAAAACGCTGTTTGTACTGCTGTACATAACGGCTTTTTCCGTGGGCGCACAAGCCGAAAGCATCTTTGAAAACTCGGGCGCAACCTGCACCTTCGCCGCACGCGGAGAGTCAGTAGCCGCGCCGCAAACCGCCGCCGCCGCTGCCTTTGCGCCCTGCAACGTCGCTTCCGATGTCATCGGCGGTAAGGCTTACCGCGACTTTAATTACAACGGTCAGCAAGACGGTCTCGAACCCGCACAGGCAGGCATCGAAGTCTATCTTTTCACTTGCGACGCGGGCGGAGCAAGCACCGAGGCGGCTATGTCCGTCGTCACCGATGAAAACGGCGAATACGTTTTCAACGTGACGGATTTAGATGCAATGTACCGCGTCGAATTCGTCATTCCGGAAAGTTTAGACCATCTCGGTTTTACGACTTTTGGCCCCGAAAACGGTTCCGATGTGCAGTTTACCGCCCCCGGCACCTGCGACATTTCCGTCGGAGTCGGCAACGAAGCGGAATTTCACCAAGACAATCCCTTCCTGACCACGCCTTGCTACATCAACGGCTCGGGCGACGAAGGCACGGAAGGCGGTGATTCTCTCGCATTTTTAGCAGTCGAATACAACGCCGAAGGTGAAAATCAAAATATCGAACTTTTCAGCGCAAAAGAAGTCGGCTCACTCTGGGGCGTTGCTTACCAACGCGCAACCAAAACGGTTTTTTCCTCGGCGGTACTGCGTCGTCACATGGGTTTCGGCCCCGGCGGCACGGGCGCAATTTATCTGATGGATGTAGCGGACATCAACAACCCGAGCATCATCGACATCATCGACCTCGACGCTCTGGGCTTCGATACGGGCACCGACCCGCGTATCGCCGACCCGCTGCCGGGCGATTTTGACGAACCGAATCACGACACCGAAGCCTTCGGTCTGACGGCGCGGATGTCGCTCGGCGACATCGACATTTCCGACGACGGCAAGACGCTGTACGTCGTCAATCTTTTCAATAAAGAGTTGATTACCATCGACCTGACCGACTACCAAATGACCGGCACCACTCCGGGCGCGGCGCAGATTACCTCGACTCCCATTCCCGCTTTTAACTGTGATATTGAAAATGACTGGGCGGTTTGGGGTTTGAATTTTCAGGCGGGCGACCTCTACCTCGGCGGCGTTTGCAATGCGGAAACCTCACAGGATGCCGCCAATCTGACGGCGACCGTCGTCAAATATGACGGTACGGATTTTACGGAGTTTTTCGATATGGATTTGGATTTTCAGCGCGGCGACCCGTTCAACGGCGACCAAGATGCGGAAAATATGCGCAATCAATGGTATCCGTGGTCAGACGATTACACGGTCATTCGCACGGATGAAGTCAACGGACGCTTTGCTTACCCGCAGCCGATTTTGTCTGACATTGAATTCGACATCGACGGCTCCGTGATTTTGGGCTTTTTGGACAGAACGGCGCAAATGGGCGGCTACCTCAACTTCGGGCCCGACCCGAACGATAATACGCTCTATTCTACTTTTTCGGGCGGAGATATGATTCGCGTTTGCAACGTAAACGGTACGCTCGTTTTGGAAGGCGCACAGCCCGAATGTACCAACCCCATCGGCGTCAACTGGCCGCAGGGTCCCAACGGTCAGGAGTTTTATTGGGAAGACCAATTTCCCGAAAATCCGACCGGAAATCGCGACCGCTTTGTCGTCCACGCCGAAATCGCGCTCGGTGCTTTAACGCTGTTGCCCGGTTCGGGTGACGTAACGGCAACGGTTTTTGACCCGCTGCTGCAAGTCAACTCGGGCGGTATCGCTTGGTTTGACAATACGACCGGCGGACGCGACCGCGACTACGAAGTTTTTGCTTCGGAAAGCGGCGAAGGTGTCGGTTTTCCCGGTAAGTCCAACGGCTTGGGTGATTTGGAATTGGTCTGTAATCAAGCTCCTTCCGAAATCGGTAACTACGCCTGGATTGACTGCAACGGCGACGGCATTCAAGACCCCTGCGAAGACCCGCTGCCCGGCGTGAACGTCTCGCTTTTTAAAGAAGACGGCACCTTGGTTGCGGAAACTACCACCAACGCAGTCGGTCAATATTACTTTACCGACATGATGATTGCAATGAGCAGCACTTCCGCCGACACGAAAATTTTGCCGGCAACGACTTACTATGTGGTCTTCGGCACCGGCGGTCAATACGACAGCGACACGGAGGTTGTCACCGTGGACGGCACCGAGTACAGCCTTACCGCTGCTGACAGCGGACAAGCCCCGAACGCAGACCTCAACGACAGCGACCCGAGCCCGGACAACATTCAGCCGTTTACCGACGGGCTGCCGGCGGCGGTTTATACCACGCCCTGCATCGGCGCGGTGAACCACACTATCGACGCGGGTTTCAGCACCGGCGTAGTGATGATTGACGTTGAAGTAACCGACGCAAGCTGCCCCGAAGCAACGGACGGCAGCATCACCGTAACCGCAACGACCGACGATGATATTGAATTGGAATACAGCATCGACGGCGTGACTTTTCAGCCGGAAAATGTATTCGACGGTCTCGCCCCCGGCACCTACACCGTGACCGTACAGCCTGCGGGCGGCGGACAACCGGGCGAGTGCGGCGGCACCGCATCGACGGAAGTCACTGTGGGCGCGGGCGAAAATCCGGCACCTCCGACGACGACGAATTTTATGATTTGTGAAGGCGAAGAGACACCCGAAGGCATGGGATTAACGGCAATGTGTCAAGCCTGCACGGCGGCAGACGGCACAATGAGCGAAGCAATCGTTACGTGGTTTGACGCGGAAGTCGGCGGCAATCAAGTCGCTACGGGCATGACCTACGACCCGACGGCAGACGGCACGGTCGATGAAAATCAAACGGGCGATTACGTCTTTTTTGCGCAATGTGAATGCGGCCCCTGTGTCAGCGACCGCAGCCCGGCGACTTTTACCGTTACCGAAAATCCGACACCCGAAATTATCGGCGACTCACTCGTTTGTCCCGATGCCTTGACGACTTTTACCGTTGCGCCTTTAAATCCCGGTCACATTTTCACCTGGGAAGCTATGGGCAGCGGTATTGAAATCGTCGGCTCGAACACGGGCGAAACCGTCACCGTACAAGTCACCGGCGCACCCGGCAGCGGTCCTTTTGCACTGAAAGTGACCGAAACCGGTCCTGCCGGCACTGACTGCATGGGCATGGATATGATTGAAATTTTCGTCAAAGAAGTCTTGCTTGTTTGCGACGATAATGTACAGGTTTCGCTCGACACGAACGGCTGCGCGGTCATTACGCCGGATGTCATTTTGGAAGGCATCAACGGCAGCGGCGTCGGTTGTTACGAAGTCAATATCACGACACCCGTCGGGCAAAATCTCGGCGACAAAGTGACCTGCGATAATATCGGTCAAACGCTGACCGTCAACGTCGCAAGCCTTTGTGAAGACAACTCTTGCTGGGGTACGATTATTATCGAAGACAAACTCGCGCCCGTTTTCGACTGTGACGATTTGGCAATCGAACTGGACTGCACCGAAGACCCCGACGATGTACCCGCCCCCACAGCCACGGACAACTGCGGCGCGGTAACGGTCAATTTAGCTAACGAAATAATTGACGAAAACGATTTTTGCGGTGACGGTGTCATCATCACGCGCACTTTTATCGCCATTGACGAAGAAGGCAACGAAAGCACCGAAAACTGCGAGCAAACGATTATCGTTTCGCAGCCCGAATTGCCCGTTTTTCCCGAAGATATCACCTGGCAATGCGACCAATACGAAGACTACCCGAATATCACGGATGTCGCGCCGCTCGCGGCTAATATTCCCGACAACGACCCGACGACCGAAGCGATTGACGTACCGTTTTGGTTGTCACAAACGACGCTCGCGGCTACCGGCTCGGGCACGGTCGATGTGGCGGAAGGGCTGTACTGCAACTACGCGGTCAGCAGCAGCGACGATACTTTGAGCGTCTGTGTCGGTCTGAAAATTGTCAGAACCTGGACGCTGCTGAATTGGTGTACGGGTCAGGTGATTTTGGAAGATGAAAACGGCAATGACAATGTACAAGTCGTAAAAGTAACCGACCAACAGAGTCCGGTCATCGTCGGCTCCGACTTTACGGTGCAGGCGAATATTCCGGGCGAGCACCCGCAGGAATGCAAATCGACGGCGGCTATTCCGATACCGGCGGTGAACGATAATTGCAGCGCGGTATTATTGCACATTTTTACGCCGATCGGCGAGGCGGTTTACGTTAACGGCGAAGACGCAACGGACGGTGCTTTCATCCCCGCGCCGGGTTTGGAAACAGGTACGCATACGCTGACTTTCATTGCGGCGGACGAATGCGACAACCAAACGACGACCCAATTTGAAGTCACCGTGACCGACGAACTCGCGCCGACCGTCATTTGCGACGAAATCACGGATGTGGTCTTAAACTCACAGGGCATTGCGACGGTACAGGCTATCGCTTTCGACGACGGCTCGAATGATAACTGCTGCATCGACGACTTTTTTGTAAAGCGCGTCAGCGACCCGGAAACGGCTTTTGCGGAGGAAATCATTTTTAACTGCGACGAGGCGGGCGAAACCGTGCCGGTGATGATGCAGGTCGTCGATTGCTACGGCAACAGCGCGGCGTGTACCATTGAAGTGAATGTAGAAGATAAATCTAATCCGCTGTGTTTTGCGCCGCAAGACACGACTGTTACTTGCATTAATTATTTTAATCAAGAAGTCGATTACAGCGATACGGAAGTGTTGGAAGAACTCTTCGGTACGGCAATCGCGAGCGATAATTGCGAAGCAACCGTTACCGAGTCCGCACCGATTATCAACGTCGATAATTGCGGCAACGGCAGCATCATTCGTAATTTCATCGCCGAAGACCAATTCGGCAACCAAAGTACGGGCTGCTCACAAACGATTTTCGTGGAATACGCCCCCGAATATACCTTGACTTTCCCGGCGGATTTCGACGGCAGTTGCGGCGAATTGCCCGAAGAGGCAAACGTCTTTATTGAGTCGGAAAACTGTGATTTAATCGCGGTCAGCACCGAAGACCAAGTCTTTAATTTGAGTGACGACGGCGCGTGTTACAAAATTATTCGCCGCTATGAAGTCATCAACTGGTGTACTTATGTTTCGGGCGAAACGCCGGTACAATTTAACGATGAATTTACCGTCGAGCCGGGCGAAATCATCGACGAAACGACTTTCGACAATGCGGGCATTCTCATTTACACACAAAATATCAAAATCACGGACGACATCGCTCCCGTACTTTCTTACGCCGGCGAAACCGAATTTTGTATCAACGACGCCTGCATCGAAGGCGCGGTCAGCTTACCGATTGACATCGACGAAAACTGCACGAGCGACTT
The DNA here is from genome assembly GCA_020629965.1 of Saprospiraceae bacterium. Taxonomy (GTDB): domain Bacteria; phylum Bacteroidota; class Bacteroidia; order Chitinophagales; family Saprospiraceae; genus JAHDCG01. The sequence continues at coordinate 86,650 of JAHDCG010000006.1, forward strand.
GGATATTCTTTGGTTTCTCGACGCAAATAACAACGGAGAATTCGACGCCAACGGCGGCGGACTTTTTGACGGCACGGCTCCTTTGGGCGACCACCGTTTGCTTTACATCGTAGAAGACGGCTGCGGCAACGCGGCGACGACCGAAATTTTATTCAGCGTAGTCGATTGCAAAGCTCCCGTGGCGTATTGCACGAGCGGTATCATCATCGATCTCATGGACACCAACCCGCCGATGGTACAGGTGTGGGCGAGCGACCTCGATGCGGGCAGTTTTGACAACTGCGGCGGCGAAGTCACCTTTGCTTTCAGCGAAAATCCCTTAGACACGGGTTTGGTTTTAACCTGTACGGACGTATCGAATCAGACGACCCCGGTCAATATTTACGTGTTCGACGAGTCGGGTAATTTTGATTACTGCCTGACTCAAATCATCGTACAAGACAACGCAAGCACAAGCAACGGCAACCCCTGCATCGGCAGCGACGACCCCGTCATCGCGGGCATTATTGCCACCGAAACGGGCGAAGGACTGCAAGGCACTACCGTAGAACTGAACGGCAACGGCAACGACCCGACGACCACCGACGAGGAGGGCGCGTACAGCTTTACGGCAACAGCGGAATACGATTATTCGGTCACGGCACTCAACGACGCCGACCACGATAACGGCGTGACGGTGTACGATTTGCTCTTGGTCAAAAAGCACATTTTGAATACTGAGCCGCTCGACAGCCCGTACAAAATGATTGCCGCCGATGCGAATAACTCGCAAAGCATCACCACGGCAGACATTGTGACTTTGCGCCGCTTAATCCTGAACGTCGATACCGAATTGGCGAACAACACGAGCTGGCGCGCCGTCGCGGCGGACTACACTTTCCCCGACCCGCAGAACCCGTGGGCGGAGGATTTTCCCGAGGTCATCAGCTACAATAATTTGTCAGCCAATCAGATGACGACGGACTTCATTGCCGTCAAAATCGGTGACATTAACGGCAGCGCAGCGGCGAACCTGATGCAAGAAGCTACCGAGCGCACGAGTAACGAAACGCTGCGTTTGGGTTTGCAAAACTTCGACTTTAGAACAGGCGAAACTTTCACCCTCGACATCACGGCGGGTGACTACCGCGACGTAAACGGATGGCAGTTCACCCTCGACTTTGCCGAAGAAATCGCCGAGCTGAATACTGTCGAAACGACGGCATACAGCACGCAGGCAGACTTCGCAACGCACCGCAATAACGGCGGCAAATTGACTGTTGCCCACTACGACGAAGTGCCGCAAACCTTAGCGGCAAACGAAGTGCTGTTCACCCTGCACTTCATAGCTAAAACGGACGGCAACACGGCGGATTTTCTGCAAATAAAATCCGACCCGACCCCCGCCGTCGCATACAACGCACAAGGAACGGCGCTGCAAATCGCCCTCACGACGACGACCGCAAACGACACGTTCACCCTCTACCAAAACCGCCCGAACCCGGTCACGGCGAGCACGGAAATTCCGTTCCGGCTGCCGCAACCCGGCCCGGTCAGCCTCACGGTTTACGACCTCGGCGGCAAGGTGATTTTCCGCACGACGGGCGACTATACCGCAGGCAATCATACGATTGCTCTGCAACGCGGCGACCTCGGCAGCGGCAGTGTTTTCTACTACCGCATGGAGACGAAAACGGGGGCGGCGACGCGGAAGATGGTGGTGGTTGAGTAGGTGGACGGTAGATGGTGGACGGTGGACGGCGCGTGACTATTGCCGTCACTACTCTCTTGATTTCAATGCTTTTTTTGCTTGTTTGATGAATTTTTGAATTTCATTGAATGAGTGAAAAAGCATTGATTATCGGGAAAAAATTAAAATTAAAATTCTCTCAAAAAACCGACGAATTAGTGATTTTTTTGGAATGTTTCGAGTCCCCGTACACTTGGTGTGCGGGGGCTTTTTTTTTGGTACTTTTGTGACTTCAAACCCCTAACCCCGGAGCGGGGAACTTTCTCCGCGCTTAGGTTTACGATGAATCT
>JAHDCG010000006.1:88768-100383 GCA_020629965.1 Saprospiraceae bacterium
AAATTTCAAAGACAGATACTCCCCGCTCCGGGGTCGGGGGCTTTCAGTACGACTCTCAACCCCTAACCCCGGAGCGGGGAACTTTCTCCGCGCTTAGGTTTACGATGAATCTTGAATTTTTCGGTTCTCTTATTTTTGAATGAAAACGAGATTTAAGATTTAATTTTTTTGAAAACGAATTTAAATTCAAAACGAATTTAAATTTCAAAGACAGATACTCCCCGCTCCGGGGTCGGGGGCTTTCAGTACGACTCCTATTAAAACTAAAAAGCTACACCATGCAAAACGAAAACAACAACGAAAAATCTAAAAAACGTCCCGACATCGACGCCCGTCGAAAAATCATTATGCACGGCGGAGCCACAGGAAATAAATTTGCCTTCGCACAAGAATTGAGACGCAACCTCACCGAAACAGAAAAAATCCTATGGGAGGATTTGAGTAAGAAGAAATTAGGTGGTTTCAGGTTCAGAAAACAGCACCCTTTCAATCGTTTTATTCTTGACTTTTACTGCATCAAAATGCGTTTGAGCGTGGAGATTGACGGAGAAATACATAACAAAAAAGAGAACAAAGAGTACGATGCCGTGCGGACAAAAATATTAAAGGACAACGGTATTTCTGAATTGCGTTTTACGAATGCGCAAATTTTGCACGAAAAAGATGTGGTTTTGCAGGAAATTTTAGCAAAATTGCAGGAATTAAAACGTTACCAAAACGAATAATAAAAAAGGAAAAATACGCGCCGGATTATGTACACCACCCACAACCTAAACGACACCATCACCGCCCTCGCCACTCCGCCCGGCGTGGGTGCCATTGCCGTAATCCGCCTGTCGGGTAAGGAGGCGATTAACATTGTCAATGCCCGTTTTCCGACGAAAAATTTGACAGCGCAGGCCTCGCATACCGTGCATCTGGGGACGATACGCGATGAAGAAAATCGGGTTTTGGATGAGGTTTTGGTGACGATTTTTAAAGCACCGACAAGTTATACGCGGGAGAATGTAGTCGAAGTCAGTTGTCACGGTTCCAACTATATCGTGCAGTCTTTGCTGCGGCTTTTTATCAGAAACGGCGCGCGGTCGGCGCAGCCCGGTGAGTTTACCATGCGGGCATTTCTCAACGGACAAATGGACTTGAGTCAGGCGGAAGCGGTGGCGGATTTGATTGCCTCGGACTCGGAAAGTGCGCACGGTTTGGCGATGTCGCAGATGCGCGGCGGGTTCAGCAATGAGATAAAAGATTTGCGGCAGCAGTTGATTGATTTTGCGAGTTTGATTGAGTTGGAATTAGACTTTGGGGAGGAAGACGTAGAATTTGCCGACCGCGACGATTTGAAGCAGTTGATTTTTAAAATTCAGCGCATTCTGACCAATCTAATCGACAGTTTTCAACTTGGCAATGTGCTGAAAAACGGCGTCAATACCGTCATCGCCGGTCGCCCGAATGCGGGTAAATCTACTCTGCTCAACGCCCTGCTCAACGAAGAACGCGCCATCGTCAGCAGCATCGCCGGCACGACCCGCGACACCATCGAAGAAGTGCTGAACATCGACGGCATTTCCTTTCGCCTGATAGACACAGCGGGCATCCGCGACGCGCAGGACACCATTGAGGCGGTAGGCGTGGAAAAGACTTTTGAAAAAATAAAATCTTCCTCGATTTTGGTGTATGTCTATGATGCGGCGGCGATGTCGGCGGCGGAAGTACGAGCGGATATCGAGAAGCTGCAAACGGACAAAATCCCGCTGTTGGTGATTGCGAATAAGTCGGATTTGGTAAAAGAAATTCCTGAAATCGCCCCGGAAGAAGAGCAAGCGGAAACAACGCTGCTCCGCATTTCCGCCGCCGACAAAACCAACATCGACACGGTTAAAACCGCCCTGCATAACCTCGTGCTCACCGGTAATTTAAACCTCGACCAAACCGTCGTCACCAACGCCCGCCACTACGAAGCCCTGCGCCAAGCCGACGCCGCCCTCAATCAAGTCCTCTTCGGAATGGACAGCGGCGTCACCTCCGATTTTATTGCGATGGATATTCGTCAGGCCTTGCACTATTTGGGGTCGATTACGGGCGAGATTTCTACGGATGATTTGTTAGGGAATATTTTTGGGCGGTTTTGTATCGGAAAGTAACCACCACAAAAAGAATATACAACAAACGTCTAAAAAGCTAACAAAAGCCCCGTATCTCAATAGATACGGGGCTTTTACATTTACCTTTATCTTTGTTATACATATTGTTTATTACTAAAACATTTGTACCTTTGTTGTACCCTGACAGCGAGGTACAAATATTTCAGATTATATTTTTTTGCTTTGCGCTTAATTGCATTAGTCAGAAACAGCCCTTTGCGCTTAATTGCGCTTATATTTTTTTGCCCTTGCGCTTATAGTTTTTAAACTCTTTTTATTTCATTCAGACCGTACCTAATGAGCAGTACAATAAGACTAACAAAAATCTGTAAACATTGCCGAAAAGAATTTACGGCACGGACTACGACGACTAAATACTGTTCCGTGACTTGTTCAAGTCGAGAGGGTAAAGCACGGGCAAGAAATAAACTGATAGGCGAAGCAAAAGAACAGGTCAGACAGGAAAGATTAAGACTGATACAGCACAAAGATTTTTTGACCGCGAAAGAAGCCGCCGTACTTTTAAACTGTTCGGTGCGGTCGATTTACTATTACATTGAAAAGGGAGAACTAAAGGCGCACAATATCGGACAACGATTGACACGGTTAAGACGTGCCGATATAGATAAACTGTTCAGATAAAGAGAGGGAGAAAAGCGGGAACAAGATTTTTCTTGCATCAATAAAAGCCCGTGCAAAGGTTTTTCCGGGGTCAATACGCGCACCCGTACAAAGGTTTTTCATTAGTCAATACGCGCACCTACGGAAAGGAGAAAACCCACGGAAATAAAAACCCTGTAAGCGGCATTGTTTGGACGCAAACCGCAAACAGGGTATTTGAAAATATCAAACATTGCAAAGGAATGAAAATTCATTATTCTTTACCAACAAACGAGAAGTTTTTTAATCGTTACGCTGCTTTAATTCCTACTTTAGTGAGTTTGGGCTTTATTGCGCAAATAGTTTCTGCCGTCACCGAAACGGGAATAATTTACAGTATAATCTTTTCGAGAGTGTCGGAGGTCGCCCCCGCCCACGCTTATTTAATCGCACTCTTTGGGGCAATTACGGGAACGGCATTTATTGAAATCGGACTTAGAAAGTTTGCCCCGTACAGCGTTAAAGCGGTCTTGTATCGACGTTTTAAGGGTTTGGACTTGGCAATGACCGTTTTTATTTTTTGTGTCTGTTTCGGGCTTTTGTTTACGTCCGCCTATTTGAGTTTTAAAGGCAGTCGGGATTTGGTAGAGGTCGCCGCCCCCCTACCCGATTTAAAAGACACCGCGCAACAGGACAGGAAACACGCCGAAAACAAAAAGCAAATACTTAATTCTTTTGCAGCCGACAAACAAGCGACGGCGGACAGCTACGACAAACGCACGGAAGCCGAAAAAAGCCGCTTTAATTCACTGATTGATGAGCAGAAAGCGGAAATAAGAAAATACACCCGAAAGGAATTAAAAACGGGTGCAAGCTATCAAACCCGCATAGAACGGAGCAGAAAAAAGATAGCCGCCTACCGAGTGCAACAGACAGAAAAAACAGCCGCTTTAGAGAGGGAAAGAGCCGCCGCCGTTCAGTTATTGACAGACCGCCGCCGCACCGATTTAAACCGCTTGGAAAGCACCTACGCCAATGAGGTAGCCGACGTAAAGAAAGAGAACCAAACGACCGTACAAACCGCCGCCGCAAAGGTCAGCAAATACGGAAACGGTTTAGCATGGTTTACAATTCTTTGCGTATTGGTTTTTCTCTTTTCGGTTGTTTTGGAGCAAATACACAAAAAGGGCAGCGGCATTGAGCAAACCGCCCTACCTAATCAATACTATTTTTCTCAATCCGTCTTTTCGGAGTTTGCCGAAATGGTGAGCGACAAAATGAATTTTTACTTTCGCAATAAAATAAACCGCTTGGCTTATGCCACCCCGCCCCCGCCGATACCCGCCGCCCCGCCCGACTTGTACGACCTGACAGCCGCCAAACAACGGCGTTTACTCTTTACGCTGCCCGATGAGGACACCCCGCAATTTATTTTAAATTCACCCCTGCCCGACATCGAGAGCCGCCCGACTGTCAGCACCCGCCCGACGGAGAGCGCACCGCCGACGAACGAACCGCCCGCCGACATCGAGCAAACCCTTTTGCAGTATTTGAAAACCTACTTAGACCTAAAGAAATGCAGCTTAGACACTGCCGCCGCACAGGTACAATTAAAAGCCGATGAGGTTATAAAAGCCTATTTAGGCAAAGCCGCCACCGCTGCCGGTGTAACCGCACTACGGGCGCAAATTATCGGTTTTCTAAAAGGACAGAACCCGAACCCTTTCAGTACCCACCACCGCCAAACAATAGGTTTTAACAAGCCGACGGAAACAAACACGGAAACCACTATACGAAAATCGTTAAACGAAAATAGTGCTAAGCCGCAAAACCGAACCTGTACGCATTGTAAAAATGAATACACCTACCGACATCACAAACAAAAATACTGTTCCGATACGTGCCGCATCGACGCTTGGCAAGCACGAACGGGAAAGACTTTGAAACTAAAGAAAAAGAAAGGTTAAAAGAGGGGGGGCGCAAAAATCACTAAGCCGTCCTTTCTCAACATCGCCACCCTTAACCCCGCACACACGCCGTCAAATTTTAAGGGGGGGGGTATAAACGCATTTTCACATAAAGAACCGCAGTATGATTAAGGTCGCACTAAGACAAAAGAAAATTTCGGGGGGCAGAAAAAGCCTTTATTTGGACTTTTACCCGCCGATACCACACCCCGAAACGGGCAAACCTACCCGTCGGGAGTTTTTGGGCATTTACATTTATGAGCCTGTAAAAGTCAAAAAGAGGGGAGCAAAAGAGATACCCGTTTACAGTACCAACCCCGCCGAAAATGAGGTAAAGACAAACCACAATACGGAGAAAATGAAGTTTGCCGAACAGATACGCCAAAAGCGGGAAAACTTTTTGAACAAGCCCGAAATATACACCGAGTACGAAAAGGAGTTACTACGGAAAAAGGAAAACGGGGAAAGGGATTTTTTGGAGTATTTCAAAACTTTAGCCGATAAGCGAAAAAAATCTAATCACGATAATTGGGTATCGGCTTATAAATACTTAGACAGATTTACGGACGGACAGGTAAAATTTGCCGACCTAAACGAAAAGTTTTTCGAGGACTTTAAAGAGTATCTTTTAACGTCGAAAAGCAGCCGGAGCAACAAAACCACCCTTGCCCAAAATTCAGCCCTTTCTTATTTCAACAAAGTAAAGGCAACACTAAGACAAGCATTTAAAGACGGGATTTTAAACACGGATTTGAACGCCAAAATAAAGCCGATAAAGCCCGCCGAAACCCGCCGGGAGTACCTGACTTTGCAAGAACTAAACAAGTTAGTACAAACACCGTGTAACAGCCCGCTTTTGAAACGTGCCGCCCTGTTTTCCGCATTGACGGGTTTAAGGTTTTCCGATATTCAAAAAATGAAATGGTCGGAATTGGTACACAACGAGGGAGAGGGATATTTTTTGAATTTTCAGCAAAAGAAAACCGAGGGAATGGAAACCCTGCCCATATCGGAACAGGCGTATAATTTGACGGGCGAACGGGGCGAACCCGCCGAAAAGGTCTTTAAGGGTTTGCGGTATTCAGCTTATCACAACCGCTTTTTATTTCAATGGATAGGAGCAGCGGGAATAACAAAGCATATTACTTTTCATTGTTTCCGCCACACCTACGCCACCCTACAATTAAAAGGCGGCACGGACATTTACACCGTGTCGAAAATGTTAGGACACAAAGACCTAAAGACTACTCAAATTTATACAAAAATAGTCGATAAGACAAAACGCGCCGCCGCCGACCGCATACAGTTAGATTTTGGAGAGGAGGGGTAGAGCGTCAAAGCCACGGAAAAAACACATCACTTTTTAAACATAAAGAACAATGATTAACCTACACGAAACAACCTACATTCGCGAAATAGAAGAATTAGACTTTTGCGGCTACACTTGGCAAAAGGTCAGTTTTGATAAATACAAACCACCTTATCCGATAGAGCCGACGGAAGGAGAGCACGATTTTAGAACGTGTGAAGGGTGCATGACGGCACAACACGATAACAAAAAGAAACTTGAAACACAGTTTAACGGAACGGATAAAAAACTGCCCTTCCCTTTATGTTGTGAGTGGCATAAGAACCTAAGCAAACTTAAAGAGTTTGACAGGTCACACTTTGCAAATGCAGCCGAAATAACGGCGCAAAAAATTACTTATGTTTCTGTTCACATAACTAACCGCTTAAAAGATGCAGAAAACGGAAAAACAGATTTAGAAACAGCCTTAAAAGACATTACCGATTATATCGACTACGCTTTAGAGAGTTTCGGAAAAATGCCGACAGGGTGCGGTGAGCCGCTTTTCAGAAACTACTTTTTAAATCGCATAATTCATCCCTTAAAAGGACTTAAAAAGAGCGAACCCCGTAATCATATTCTTTCCTTTTTACACAAAAAGCAGAACCCGTCGCCCGTAGCAAAAGACAGCCCCGACTTAGGCGAACTCTTAAAAGCCTACGATAAATGGATGAATTTTTTCCCTTTGGAATTGAGCCTTTTTGCAGATTTTAAAAAAGAAGTGAAAGTAACTTTTCCTTTTTTGGACGGTGAGCCGGAAACCAATAAATACACGGGAGTAACAAAGGGTAAACTATTGACAAAGAAAAAATTTATTAAGTTTTTGCAGGTTTTGACAAAACGACTTATAGATACAGTAAAACTATACGAGTTAGCCCTTTCGGGAACGATAAAGAATTACAAAATATTTAAAAGTGAGTTTTCCGATGCAAATTTAAAGGCTCAAAATGCAGCTATTATAAAGGACTTTGAGAAGGGAGAAGCAGTATATACCGAAACTCTTATTAAGTGGCTGCAAGCACAGGAAAACTACATAATAAATAATAAAAAGCGGTTTAAAAAGATGAGTAAAACCACGAACGATAATACCCAAACCCGTACCGCCGCCGAAATTGTAAAATCATTTAATGCAATCGACGAAAACGGTTATAAATACACCTTTCAAACAGATAAAGATTTTAAAAAATTTACAAGCCTTTTAACAGATTTTTTTATATCTGACAAATACGCATTACCGACGCGAAAAATTAAATTAAAGCTACGCACAAAAACCCGTACAGCATTAAAAATATTTGAAATTTATAAAGAACACACCGAACAACCGTTACAGAGTAACACCGCTTTTTTTGACGTTGTACGCACTTTAAAACCTTTCTCAAAACAAACAAACCAACAGATTTACAAGCTAATGACGGGCTAAAACCAAAGAAAAAGGGTACACCCGTAAAACCCACCTTTTTACCCGTAAAATACCGCCCCACCTTTGCAAAGTATTTAACCATAATCATTAAAATACGATGCAATGAATGTAACAACATTTGAACAGCTACCCGCCGCCGTGCAACTCTTAGCCGAAAAATTAGAGAGTATCGAGCAACTGATTTTGTCGAGAGAGGAGCAGCGCACGGAAGCCGCGCCGGACGAACTAATGACCGTAGAACAGGCAAGCGCATTTTTGAGCCTGTCAGTACCTACGATTTACTCAAAGACAAGCAAACGGGAACTGCCGTACATGAAACGCGGTAAACGGCTTTATTTCAGTCGTGAGGAACTCACCGAGTACCTAAAGGCAGGGCGCAAACCCACGAACGCGCAACTTTCCGCCGATGCAGAAAACTACACTTTTAACCAATAAAAAAGAGCAAACCCGAAACCACATCGAATTTGCCCGACTACATAAAGAACGGTGCAAAGATACGGTTTTGCTTTTTAAAAAATAAAGAACAATGAATGCAGCAACGCCTTTAAAGCCCGTTTTCCCGGACTTGTCCGCCCCCGCAATACGTGACGGGGTGAAAAATCCTGTAAAAGCAGAAATCGAAAAACAAGCCGAGAAAAAGGGTTTGTTTATGGTAAGGACTGCGAACAAGTGGATTGAATCTGCAAAAAATACACCTATTCCGAAAATGCTTTTTGGTGAGTTTTGGCATGAAAACGAACTATGTATATTATTTGCCGACACCAACTTGGGCAAGTCAATTTTAGCGGTTCAAATAGGCGACAGCATAAGCAAAGGCAAAGGCATAACAGGTTTTAAATTTGAGGGGCAGAAGCAAAAAGTAATTTATTTTGATTTTGAACTGTCAGCCAAACAGTTTGAAGCCCGCTATTCTATTAAAGACGAACAGCAAAAAAAGTTTGTCAATCATTACACCTTTGACTCTAATTTTATCCGTGTTGAAATAAATCCTGACGCGGAAATACCACAACAAAGAAGTTTTGAAGACTATCTGAATTTTTCCCTTGAAAAAACGATAAAAGAAACAGGGGCGCAAATTTTGATAATTGACAATTTGACTTATTTAAAAAGTGAAACTGAAAGAGCAAAAGACGCTTTACCTTTAATGAAACATTTGAAAGCGTTGAAAAGCAAATACAGACTTTCAATTCTTGCCCTTGCCCATACCCCGAAAAGAGACCTTTCAAAACCAATAACACGAAATGATTTACAGGGCAGTAAAATGTTAATCAATTTCGTTGATAGTTGCTTTTCGATTGGTGAGAGCCACACCGATAAATATTTGAGGTATTTAAAGCAAATTAAAGCCCGTAATACCGAAATAATTTACGATACCGAAAACGTCGCGGTTTGTCAGATTGGTAAGCCTACGAACTTCCTTTCTTTTGACTTTTTGACGTTCGGCACGGAGCGCGAACACTTGAGAAATTTAACGGAAAAAGACCGTGAAAGTAACATTGAAAAAGTCAAGGATTTAGCGAAAAAAAATTATACTCAAAGGGCTATTGCCAAAGAATTAAACATTTCGCTTGGAGCAGTCAATAAGTACCTTAAAATGTAGGGCTTTATGTTCACGGTGTTCACGGTGTTCACGTGTGAACACCGTGAACACCGTGAACAACAAAAACACAAAAATCTAAAAAACAACTAATTAGGAATTTATAAAATTAGTATATGATTTACAAATTCAAATTAGCGTCAAATAAAGCCCAAAAAACAAGCTGCCCCGCCTGTAAAAAATCACGCCGTTGGCAAAGATATTTGAACGCCGAAACGGGGGAAATTTTACCCGAAAAATACGGACGTTGTGACCGTGAAATAAAGTGCGGCGAATGGATAAAACCCGACGAAAAAACAGAGCAAAAAAAAGAAAACAAAATCACCCTTTCGGACGGTCGGATAATTTTTGATTTTGCCTTTTCGGAGCAGTTAAAAGATGAGGTGAAAAACCTGCCCGGCACGAAATGGAACGGACAAAAAAAGGTTTGGGAAATTGAAAATTCAGACCTTACCGAGCCGGTTAAAATCTTTGCCGAAAAGAACGCCTTTACAATTTACGACCGCCGCACCGTGCCGCCCGTTTTTATGCCCACCGATGTTTTGCACCAAACTTTGAACAGCTACGAAAAAAACAAATTTGTGCAAAATCTTTTACATCGAGTGTCTTTTCCGTTTCCGCCGTCCGACCTTGAAAAAGTAATTTCTTTGTATCGTTTGGGTACAATAGGAAAAGGGTATCGAGCCGGAGCGGTTACTTTTCCGTTTATCGACATCGACGGAAAAATACGGGCTATACAGGTGAAAGAATTTGATGAGCAGAACCACACCGCAAAAAACGGAACGGGCTTTTTGCATTCAATGAAAATAAAGGAACACGAACGCCGAAAAGAAACTTTGCCCGATTGGTTGAAAGCATACACGGAGCAGCCTAAAAAAGTGTCTTGTTTGTTCGGCGAACATCTTTTGAACAGATACCCGTCTAATCCCGTCGCTTTGGCGGAAGCCCCCAAAACGGCTATATACGGAAGTCTGTATTTTGGTTTTCCCGACGTTCCCGAAAATTTGCTATGGACTGCCGTTTATAATTTGAGCAGCTTAAACTTTGCAAAGGTGAAAGCCCTGCAAGGTCGCACGGTATTTCTTTTTCCCGACCTGTCAGAGAGCGGAACGGCTTTTAATCAATGGAGCAGAAAAGCAAAGGAATTAGAAAGACAGCTACCCGGTACTAAATTTATCGTTTCGGATTTGTTGGAACGAAACGCCACGGAGCAGGAACGGAAAGCCGGGGGCGACATCGCCGACTTTTTGATACGTCACGATTGGCGAACATTCAGAAACGCCCCCGCCGCACCGCTGCCCGGTAGTCTGCCCGATGCGGGAGAACCACCCGCCGCCGCAGATTATAACGAACTGTTATACACTATAACAAAATCGAATAATTCTTTTGATGAGGGCAGCGGCGAAACAGACCGCCCCGCCGATTGGCAGTTAAAAGATTTGGAGCAGTTTTTTAAATCCGTACCTTTACCCACGCACCCCGTACAGCTTAAAGCGGTAGCGGTACGCAACGTATCAAAATTTGTCCGCCGTCACTTAGAGGTAGTAAAATGGAACGAGGGGCGAGAAAGATATTTACCCTATTTGGAACGGCTAAAGAGTTTGCGGGAACATATACAGTCCGTTTCAAAATTCGACCTGAAATAATATAGTTATTGTTTTTAAAACCAATTACCACTTTTTAATAGAGAAAAAAAATTAAAAACTATGACCGATAAACAGAAAATATTTTGTCTTGAATACCTAACAGACTTAAACGCAACACAAGCAGCGATACGGGCAGGTTACAGTAAAAAGACAGCTCGACAGATAGGGCAAGAAAACCTTACAAAACTTGACATTTTGGATGAAATTCAGAAGCAACAAAAAGTAAGGATAAACCGTCTTGAATTAAAAGGTGAGAATGTTATCAAACAGTTGTCAGATATTGCGTTTTCGGATATTACTGATATTGTGAATATCGTAACAGTTGAAAACGAAACAAAATTGGTATTTACAGAAACCAAAGAATTAAGTAAATCGCAGCGGGCAGGAATTGCAAATTTGACAATCGGGAAAGACGGTATTAAGGTGCAGCTGCATGATAAGATTAGTGCTTTAGACAAATTAGCAAAACACTTGGGTTTATACGGAGAACACAATTATCAAAAAGCAGAAACCCAACCGGAAAGAATCACTGATTTTAGCGTATTAACTACACCCGAAATTAAAGAGTACCGTAGGATAACACGTAAAATGCGAGAACTCGGAAATCGAGAGAACAGTAATTTTTCCTAACGGTAATGGTTCAATGAAAAAAATGTACTCTATTAAAAAAAGTTAGGTGAGATTGAAAGTTTATCAAAGGTTTTGTCACGGTCATATTTCACCCCCGCAAACTACCAAACAAAAAAACAGGTAAAAAGTCGATAAAGAGCGGAAAACATGTAAACTTGTACCTTATATGTACCTTAAAAATGTAACTGACTGATTATCAATACTTATTACTTTTTGTATCGGGAAGTAAAAAACGTCTTTTATCACTTCCTTTTTAAAAACTAAAA
>JAHDCG010000239.1 GCA_020629965.1 Saprospiraceae bacterium
CGCACGGGGTTGTCGGTGTCTTTGACCCGCAAATCGTAATTGGGAAACCAACCCGCCGCATTCTGTGTGTAACTAACGGTGAAGTCGGCAGCCACGGCACTTTTCGCTTCGACGGCAACGTAAATTTCCGTACCGTATTCATTGCCGTCCACCCTTTTTAAATTCGTTTTTTGCTTTTCCAAATCCGCGATTTGCTCCCGCAGATTTTCAATTGCAAGCGTCATGTCGATTTGATTGCCTTTGACCGAAAGTAAACGCCGGCGGATAAAAGCGGCACTTTCTTCCATTTGCGCAGCGGTGATTTTCTCATCGTTGCCGCGACTGTTTAAATGCGCGGTCAGCAGTTTTTCCTCCTGCTGATAGACTTGTAATTCGGCCTGTTTGCGCAGTAATTGATTGGTCAATACTTTTTGCTTTACCTTAATTTCCTCCGCCGCAGCGGGGCTGAAGGGCGCACCGAGATATTTCAAACCCTGATTGACGGACAGCACGGTGAGATTGTTTTTGGTATTCACCTGCACCGATTGCCCGTTGATGTCCTTCGGAATGTCTTTGAACACCAAGACGGTTTTGCCGCGCGGCACGTTGACTTTGGCGGCGCGAAATATCTGCGCGGCATTGGTAAAAACGGTGGCGTCCGTGATTTTTGAGGTGACGGAAAGGGAGTCGGTTTGGGCGTTGGCGGCGAAGCAGAGAAGGAGGAGAAATAAGAGGAGATTGGTCTTCATAATGATGTTTATTTGGTGATTTGTTTGTCTGTTTATTTGTTGAGTCAGCGGGTTACTAAACTTTTGAAATTTAGTAACCCTTGGTTCTTGTATTTTTTTCAAATGAATGATAATACTTTTTTGCGAATTACCGTAGACTCAGTCCCGGAGAAAGTCCCCCCGATTCGGGGGTTAGGGGGCTGAAGACGAGGAGAGCCGCGCGCCTTCAGCCCCCTCCGCCCCCGAATCGGGGGAACCGTACCGGGAGCGACTTGGGTGCCGGTGTAAGAACATAGCTGTCAATTTTTTTTATCAAGGAGAGAGCATTCCATATACTTCTCAACCTCACAACGTCCGCCCGCCCCTTTTCCGTTAGCATTTAAGAAAACTTTCACATCTTGCTGTTGTCTAAAATTCGGCGGCAGCAAACAGTAAGGCATCTGACCCGTTTTATCTTTAACCTAAAAACTGCTTTTTCTAACCTTATGCGGAAATTTTAAATAAGCCGCAGCAAAAAATAATTATGTCTAAAAAACTGTTTTCACCCGTTACTTTAAATGATTTAGAATTGAAAAATCGCGTCGTGATGGCCCCTCTGACCCGCAGTCGCGCCGTAGAAGATAACGCCCCGAACGACCTGATGAAAGAATATTACGGACAGCGCACGGGCGCGGGTCTGATTATCACGGAAGGTACTTCGCCGTCGCCCAACGGTTTGGGTTATCCGCGCATTCCCGGTGCGTTCAGCGATGCACAAATCGAGGGTTGGAAGGCGATAACCGACCGCGTACACGAGGATGATACCAAGATGTTTTTGCAAATTATGCACACCGGTCGCATCAGTCACCCGCTCAATTTTCCGAACGAAGGGGAAGATGCGGAAGTCCTCGCGCCTTCGGCGGTGCAGGCCGACGGCAAGATGTACACCGATCAAGAGGGCGAGCAGCCGCACCCGACGCCGCGTGCCATGAACGCGCAAGACCTCGCAGATACGCTGAATGAATTTGTCAGCACGGCGCAGAAAGCGATTTTTAACGCGCACTTCGACGGAGTAGAATTGCACGCCGCCAACGGTTATTTGCTCAACCAATTTTTGCACCCGAAAAGCAATGTACGCACGGACGAATACGGCGGCAGCGTCGAAAATCGGGCGCGTTACGTTTTGGAAGTCGTCAAAGCGGTTGCGGATGAAATCGGGGCGGATAAAGTCGGTATTCGGGTTTCGCCTTACGGCGCGATGAACGACCTCGGTGCACACGACGAAATCGAAGAAATGTTTACTTACCTCAGCAAAGAATTGAAGAAAATCGGCATTCAATACATCCACATTGTGGACCATGAAAGCATGGGTGCGCCCGGTGCGCCGGAGTCGATTAAAAAGATTATCCGCGAAAATTTCGGCGGTCACATCATCCTTAGCGGCGGCTACGATGCCGAGCGCGCGGAGCAGGATTTGCAGGCGGATAAAGGCACTTTGGTGGCTTTCGGTCGCTCGTTTCTCGCCAATCCGGATTTGGTGAAACGCATGAAAGAGGGCGCGGAACTCAACGAACCCGACCAAGATACTTTTTACACGCCGGGCGCGAAGGGGTACACGGATTATCCGACTTTGCAGGAGGCGGAGGCCTAAGTGTCTTCGGTTTTTGAAGAATAAAAAAGCGCATCTGTTTTCGGGCAGGTGCGCTTTTTTTGTTTGCCGCCGCAAAAAACCTTACATTTGTCGCCATGAAAAAGTTACCGATAGGCATACAAACATTCGAGGAAATCCGGCGGGGCGGCTATGCTTATGCGGATAAGACCGACTTTGTGCGGCGACTGACGGAAAAAGGGAAATACTTTTTTCTTGCGCGTCCGCGCCGATTCGGTAAGTCTTTGTTGATCAGCACTTTAAAAGCGTATTTTTTAGGCAGAAAAGAACTTTTTACAGGTTTAAAGTTAGAGGAAACGGAGCAAGATTGGACGATATCGCCGATTATTCATCTGGATTTTGCGGGCATCAGTTATCAGGAAGGCAAAACCGGGTTTAAAGCGTCGCTGCTGATTTTCTTGCAGGAAACGGGTGCGGAGTACGGTATCGAATTAAAGCACAAAATTCTCGTCAATGCTTTCAGAGAACTCGTCATTGCGCTGCATGATAAACACGGGAAGCCTGTCATTTTGATTGATGAATACGATAAAGCCATGGTCAATGTAATGACCGACGAGCAAAAATTTGTTGAAAACAGAGAAGTGTTGAGCGAGCTTTACGGCACTATAAAAAGTCTCGATGCTTACTTGCGGTTCGTCATGTTGACGGGAGTGAGTCGCTTTTCAAAAGTCGGTATTTTTTCCGGACTGAATAATTTAGAGGATATTACGTTGCAATCCGAGTTTGCAGATATTTGCGGTTTCAGTCAGACGGAACTAACCGATAATTTTTCCGAAAATCTTAAAGTTTTAGAAAATAAATTTGAATTTACGAGCGAAGAAAACATAAATCTCATCAAATTTTGGTACAACGGTTTTTCCTTTGACGGTTTTACAAAATTATACAATCCTTTTTCAATTTTAAATCTTTTTTCTTCAGTTGATTTCGGGAATTTTTGGTTTTCTTCCGGCACGCCGACTTTTCTGATTGATTTGATAAAAAAACAAAAAGCATTACCCGAAAATTTTGAAAATATGCGCGTTGCCGACCTGCTCGGCAGCACGGAAAGTTTGGAAGATTTTCCGCTAATTCCTCTGCTTTTTCAAACCGGATATTTGACAATCAGCAGAACGGAAAGGCAAGGCGTAGAGAAATTTTACTACCTCGATTATCCAAACGAAGAGGTGCGCCGCTCCTTTATTATGCACGTTTTAGCGGCATTTTTGCACAAACAACAGTTCAAAGTAACGCCTGAAGCCCTGCGCCTCAAAGAAGCCCTATACGACGAAAACACCGACCGCTTCCTCCTCATCCTTCGCTCTTTTCTCGCCGACATCCCCGCTCGGCTGCACATTCCGAAAGAAGCCTACTGCCATTCGCTCGTTTACATGTTGCTGCGCTTGGTCGGAGTAAAATTGTTATTGGAAAAAGAAACGGATAAAGGCAGAATCGACGCGGTACTCGAACTGCCGGACAAGGTTTATATCATCGAATTTAAGTTCGCGCAAAACAAGCGGGTAAAAAACGTGAAGACTTTGGCGGGTCAGGCAATGCGACAAATCGAGGCGCGGAAGTATCATGAAAGCTACGTGGGCGCAGGCAAAAAAATTATCCTTTTCGGCATCGGTTTTTTGGAGGGGAAGGTAGCGGGGGAGGTGAAAG